>CASEOA010000053.1 GCA_949289455.1 uncultured Eubacteriales bacterium | reverse complement strand
GGGGAGGTGGCCCGAAGGGCCGGAGGAGGGGGCGGGGCGGGCCTGAAGGCCGGGTTCCTGAGTCGGGACGGCGGGCGATTGATAATCGCCCCTACGGACAAACCTGCGGCGTATTCGTAGTCCCACACTGGAGCGGCAGACAGAAAACAGCCGCCGGGCATTGCCCGGCGGCTGTGACACATTCAGCTTCTTCTGGGGGTAAAGCGGACCTTCACCCGGCCGCCGCACACCATACCCAGCTCGGCGGCGGCGTGGGAGAGGTCGTACTCCACCGTGTCCTCTCCGCCGTCGCCAGCCCAGATGGCCTGGGCGTGAAGTTTGGCCTCGTATTCCACCTGGCCGCCGCCGATGGTACCCAGGCAGCTGCCGTCGGGCCGCACCAGCATCCAGGCGCCCACCCCACGGGGAGCGGAGCCGTGCTTCTCCACAATGGTGCACAGCACCCCCGGCGCTTCCGGCGGTTTGACCGCCCCGGGGCCCTTGCCCGCCCGCACCTGCACCAGCTGGGCGGCGATGGACACGGCGATCTCCGCCGGGGTCTGGCCCCCGATGGACAGGCCGATGGGGGCGCACACCCCGTCCAGGATTTCCCGGGAAAAGCCCTCCTCCAGCAGAGCCTGCCGGACGGTGGCCACCTTGATCCTGCTGCCAATCATGCCCACATAGGCGTACTTGCCCCGGAGCACCTGGGCCAGGCACTCCCGGTCGAAGGCGTGGCCCCGGGTGAGGATGGCAAAGTAGTCGCTGTCCCGGCTGCCCAGAGCGTCCAGAGCCTGGAGAAAGGGCATACACAGCACCTGGCTGGCCATGGGGAACCGGGCCTGGTTGGCAAACTCCGGCCGGTCGTCGATGACAATGACCTCAAACTCCAGCCGGGCGGCCACATGGGCCAGCTCCAGGGACACATGGCCCCCGCCGCACAAGATCAGTCGTTCCACAGGTGTAATCTCCTTCCAAAGTACAAAATGCCCTCCAGCACCCCGCCGCCGATGGCCCGGGCCTTGTCGGACACGGTGAAGCAGTGCTCCACCTCGCACCGGGGGTCGATGTCCCCCGCCTTCATGCCGGTATGCACCGGGATGCCCGCAGGCAGCATCCCCCGGACAATGCCGGTGAGCTGGGCGGTGACGGCCACCCCGTTCACCCGGGCCACCACGTCCCCCAATTTGACCTGCTGGCCGATGGCGGCCACCGGCTCAAAGGGCCCGTCGGCGGGCGCCCGGATGATCCGCTCTTTGGTGAAGCCCCCCACGTCTCCGGGCACCCCGGTGTTGGGGATGGCGGTACCCTCCAGGATGACCCGCCCCAGCTGGTGGCCCCGCTTGGTCTCAACCACCCCGTGGCAGTCCACCCCGGCGGTGAAGCCGGGGCCCAGGGCCAGCACGATGGGGGCGTCGGTGATGGCAGTGCCCAGGTTTTTCTTGGCGATGATGCCGTCCACCACCACGGTGAAAGGCAGCTCCTGCAAAATATGGGCCTCCGGGTCGGCCAGCACCGGGATCTCCCCGGCGGCCAGGATGGCCCGGGCCTCCGCGCTGTCCGCCGCCCGCCGGGCGGTGATGCCCTCCACGGTCACAGACCCGTCGTACATGCACTGGGAAAAGGCCACCGTCCGCCGGACGGCGGTGGGCTGGACGATGTCCGTCATGACCACCTCAAAGCCCGACCGGTGCAGCCGCACCGCCGTGCCGGTGGCCAGGTCTCCCGCCCCTTTGATCAAAACCAGCATTGTCCGCCTCGCTCCTCTTCGGTATAATGGGTGATGACGCTGTGAATGCCCTGCCCGGCCAGCAGGGCCTGGATCTCTTCCCCGTATCCCTGCCGGGCCGGGTCGTCCGCTTTGTTCAGCAAGCACCGGAAGGCCATGGCCTGTCCCACGTCCTTCCGCCCCCCCAGAGGGCTGGCCAGCACCGCCGCCACGTCGGCGGGGGTGAGGATGTGGGCAAGGGTTACGCCCAGCAGGGCGGCCACCCGCTCCGGCCGGTGGCAGACGGCTTCGATGGCCTGTCCCACGCAGTCCAGCCCGGCCACCGCCACCACCGCCTGGGCGGCGGGGGGGATCACCGGCTCGTGGTCCGCCGGGGCCTTCAAGGGGAGCAGCCTGGCCCCGTCGGCCTCCATCAGCACCAGGTCGGCGGCCGCCAGGGCCTCCTCCAGAGTTCCCGCCCCGGTGAGCTTCCCCCGGTGGTCGAACCGGCCCAGGGTGACCGCCGGATGGGCGGCCAGCAGGGCGGCCAGCTCCCCCGGATCGCCGGTGAGGGGGAGCCGGGGATGGGGCAGGATGTGGGTGGTGGTGGTGACCACCACCTTCAGGCCGGCCTCTGCCCCCTCATGGGCCAGGGCATACATGGTGGAGGACTTGCCGCCGCCCCCTACCAGAGCCACCGCCCGGTGGACTGCCGGGTCCAGGTCCAGGCGCTTCCAAAGTTCCATCTCTTATCCTCCCAGGGTGTGTTCCGCCAGAATTTTGAGGCCGATGCCGATGAGCACCAGCCCCCCGGCCAGCTCGGCCCGCTTCTGGAACAGGGCTCCCAGCCGCTTGCCCGCCAGGCCCCCCACCACCGACAGGGCAAAGGCCACCACGCCGATGACGGCGGCGGACAGCAGCACGTTCACCGGCATAAAGGCCATGGACACCCCTACCGCCAGGGCGTCAATGCTTGTGGCGATGGCCAGCAGGCACAGGCGGCGGGCGGACAGGTCCTCGGGGGCCTCCTCAGCTCCGTCTCCCCGAAGGGAGCCCCACACCATCCGGCCCCCGATAAGGGCCAGCAGGCCGAAGGCCACCCAGTGGTCCACCGCCTCGATGTACCTGCTGACGCTGCTGCCCAGAAACCAGCCCATCAGGGGCATGGCAAACTGGAACCCGCCAAACCAGCAGCCCAGCTTGAGGGCGTGGCGGACGCCGAAGCCGGGAATGGAGATGCCGCTGGACACCGACACCGCGAAGGCGTCCAGGGCCAGACTGACGGCGATCAGAAAGATTTCAACCAAGCTCATCACCTGCAAAAAAGTAAGGTTCGCTTAAAATAGTATAGCATAGGACGGGGAATTATGCTATAACTATTCGTGAGATTTTGGAAAAGCCGGGGGACGGCGGGGATTTGTCCGTAGGGGCGGGGCTCTGTCCCTGTCCGTCGGCGTGAAGCCCCCTCATTCGCCCCCGTTGGGGGGGCACCTTCCCCCCTGAGGGGGGAAGGTCAGGGGCGGGACGGCAGCGTTTGGCAGGCAGCAAAGGAGGATGGACATGGAGCACGAGGACTATATGGCCCTGGCCCTGGACCTGGCCCGGGAGGCCATGGCGGAGGGGGAGGTGCCGGTGGGCTGCGTCATCATAAAGGACGGGGCGGTGGTGGGTCGGGGCCGCAACCGGCGGGAGACCGGCCGCACCGCCCTGGGCCATGCCGAGATCGAGGCCATCGCCCAGGCCTGCGAAGCCCTGGGAGGGTGGCGGCTGAGGGACTGCGCCCTGTATGTCACCCTGGAGCCCTGCCCCATGTGCGCCGGGGCCATCATCAACGCCCGGGTCCCCGCCCTCTACTACGGGGCCAGGGACGACAAGGCGGGCTGCTGCGGGTCGGTGCTCAACCTGTTTGAGGAGCGGTTCAACCACCATCCCCGGATCTACGGCGGTATCCTGGAGGGGGAGTGCGCCGCCCTGCTCCAGGCCTTTTTCCAGGGCCTGCGATAGTCCCAGGAAAACAGTAGACATTTAACGGATTTGTAACAAACGCCCCTACTTTTTGTAACAAACCCCTGGTACTATCATACTTGCAAGAGACAAAGCTTCTTTTCATTCTATCCTCCAATCATGGGGCGGACGGCGGGCGCAACGCCGTCCGCCTTCCTTTTTGCCTGGCAAGATGACAGAAACTTTACACGGACCCGGCGAGATTTAACGAATTTGTAACACCTTTCGTTTGGTTTGTTCACATCTCTTTTGTACTATATGTCTTGCAAGAGACAGTTTCTTTTCATTTCATTGTATCCTCTTTCCTTCGGCAAAAGCCGGACGCCAGGAGCAGGCGTCCGGCTTTTGTCGTGTCCGGGCAAAAAAAGCCTGCCGCCCAGGCGGCAGGCTTTTGGTATGTATGGGTCAGCCCTTCTCGAAGGTCATGGAGGTGCCGTCCTCTTCCAGGACGATGGTGCTGCCGTTGAGCTTCACGGGGACGCTCTCGCCGTCCACGGTGAGGGTCAGGCCGTTGTCGGTGCTCCAGGTGCCGGCCAGGCTCTCACCCATGCCCAGGGCGCTCATGTCCAGGGAGAAGGTTTTGTCGGCGTTGAGGTTCAGGGCGATGTCCACGTCCACCCCGGCGGCCTCGGTGAGCTGGGCAATGTCCAGAGACATGCCCTCCATCTCCATCTTGGTCAGGTGATAGGTGCCCTCGGGGCTGCTGCCGCCGCCGCAGGCGGCCAGGCTGACCACCATGGCCAGGGCCAGCAGAAGAGCCAGAACGTGCTTCTTCATGGTGTGCTTCATAGGTCTCATCCTTCCTTCTCGATTGTGCAGATCGCTCTGCCGGGCGGCCCGGTAAAGGGCCCTCCTTGTGCAATAGTATAGCACAGTTAAAATTTCGGAGCAAGAAGGGAATTTTCAGCTTTCATGCAGCAGCGCCTGCCAATCCTCCCGGCGGTCCAGGTCGGCCAGCTCCCGAGGGGAGCCCGCCTCCACCAGCGTCAGCCGCTCCGGATGGCGGCGGATCACCGCCCCGCCGCCGGTATCCCCGGTGAGGGCGGCCAGCTCCCCAAACAGGTCGGCGGGAAAGACCACCGGATTGCCCCGCTGACCCTGCCAGGCAAGGGCGCAGATGGCGTTTTTTGATTGCTGAAAGTGATTCAATAATTTGATAATACTGGCTGTAGTGAGAAACGGCTGGTCGCACACAGAAAAGAGCACCCCGCCCATGCCCTCCATGGCGGACAGGCCCAGGCGGATGGAGGCGGAAATGCCCTCCTCCGCCCCCGGGTTGGGCAGGGGGAGGAAGCCCAGGGCGGCTCCGGCCTTCAGCACCTCCGGGTAGGGGGAGCACACCGCCAGCCGGTCCAGCCCGGCCCCAGCCAGGGCCGTCATGGCCCGGCGGTAGAGGGGAACCCCCTCCACCAATGCCAGCAGCTTGTTGGCGCCGAACCGCCTGCCCTGGCCGGAGGCCATCAGCACCCCGCCGAGCTTCAACGCCAGAACTGGGAGGGGCCCCGGTGGACGTACTGGCCCAGGTTCTCCTGAACCACCTTGCCGTCCTGGACCGCCACCGCGCCGCTGAGCAGCACGGTGTCCGCCCGCCCGGCCATCTCCATCCCCTCGTAGGGGGTGTAATCCACCCGCTGATACTGGGTGGCGGCCTCAATACGCCAGGTATAATTGGGATCAAAAATTACAATATCGGCGTCGCTGCCTACCTGCAGGGCCCCCTTTCGGGGGAACATGCCGAAAAGCTTGGCGGGGTGCTCCGCCAGGGCCAGCATGAGCTGGTGGGGGGTGAGGTGGCCGGTTTTCACGCCGTAGGTGTACATGAGGGCGGGCCGGTGCTCGGTACCCGGGATGCCGCCGGGGATGGCGGAGAAGTCGTCCTTCCCCAGCTCCTTGGTGGGGTGGAAGTTGAAGGAGCAGTGGTCGGTGCCGATGGTGTCGATCTCCCCGTTCTCCAGGGCCTCCCACAGGGCGTCCACGTCGGACTGGGGCCGGAGGGGCGGGGCGCAGACGTACTTGGCCCCCTCGAAGCCGGGGAGGCTGTACTTGTCCTCGGTGAGGGTAAAGTACTGGGGGCAGGACTCCAGGTAGACCTTCTGCCCTCTGGCCCGGGCCCGGCGGGCGGCCTCCAGTCCCCGCCGGGTGGACAGGTGGACCACGTTCACCGGCACCCCGGCCTGCTCGGCCAGAGCCAGCCAGCGGCCCACCGCCTCGGCCTCCATGACGGCGGTGTGGGACAGGGGGTGGCTGGCGGGGGTAAGCTTTCCGGCGGCTTTCAGCTCGGCAATGGCGGCGTCGATGAGGTCGCCGTTCTCGCAGTGGCAGCCCACCACGCCGCCCTCCTTGGCCACCGCCTTGATGGCCTCGTAGGCCACCCCGTCGGGTACCCGGATGTTGGCGTAGGCCAGGTAGACCTTGTAGGAGGTGACCCCCTGGGCGGTCATCTCAGGCAGCTCGGCAATGATGCGGCTGTCCCAGTCCTTGATGGTCATGTGGAAGCCGTAGTGGCAGGAGGCGTGGCCCTCCGCCCGGGCGTGCCACTCCTCCAGGGCGGACTGGAGGGAGGCCCCCCGCACCGGCTCGGCAAAGTCCAGCACGCAGGTGGTGCCCCCGGCCAGGGCGGCTTTGGTGCCGCTCTCCCAGTTGTCGGCGGTCTCCCGGATGGTGCCCTTGTTCATCTCAAAGTGGGTGTGGGTATCAATGAAGCCGGGGAACACCAGCTTGCCGGCGGCGTCGATGACCTGGCAGTTGTCCGCCGGCAGGTTGGGGCCGATCTGGGCGATTTTGCCGTCTTCCACCCGCAGGTCGGCCTGGACTGGTCCCTCCGGGCAGATGAGGGTGCCGTTTTGAATGAGAATACACATAACACAATCCTCCTTTGGTTCTAGGGTCAGAACTGTACCAGGATCACGGGGACGGCCAGCTTGATGCCCCCCACCGCCACAGTCATGAAGAAGAGCAGCAGCAGGGCCTTGCCCCGGCTCTGAAAGGCATCCTGCCACCGGTCCAGCATCCGGGTGAAGTTGATCACCCGCTGCTGCCGGCCGATCAGGTCGGCCAGGCTCTTAAAGACCGAAAATACGGTGTAGGCCATCCACAGGGGCAGACAGACAATGGCGATGTTGCCCATGCCGGTGGCGGTGAAGTAGAAGTAGGTGGCGCAGCCCAGGCTGGCCAGGGTAAAGAGCATATAGAACCACACGCCAACCTTGGCGGGGACAGCGTTCATATCAGATCATCCTTTCCTTTGGGTCGATGCCGTGGGCGGCAAAGGCGGCCAGCAGGGCATCCATGTCCGGTTTCACCACCATGGGCTCCCCGGCGGCCTTGATACCATTGGCCACGTCCTTCAGGCCGTTGCCGGTGACGATGCTCACCACCGTGGCCCCGGCGGGGATGCGGCCCTGGGCCAGGGCCCGCTTCACCCCGGCGGTGCCGGTGACCCCGGCGGGCTCTCCGAACACCCCCTGGGTGCGGCCCAGCAGGGCCATAGCCTCCAGAATCTCCCGGTCGGACACGTTGATCGCCACTCCGCCGGACTCCTCCACCGCCCGCAGAGCCTTGTCCGGGTTCCGGGGCACCCCCACGGCGATGGAGTCGGCCAGGGTGTTTTCCTCCATGGGGCTCCAGGGCTTGCCGGTCTGGAGGGCCCGGTTCAGGGGGCAGCAGCCCTCCGCCTGCACCGAGATCAGCTTGGGCAGCCGGTCGATGAACCCGGCGGCGTACAGGTCCTTCAGCCCCTTCCAGGCCCCGGCGATGGTGCAGCCGTCCCCCACGGAGAGGGCGATGTAATCGGGTACCTGCCAGTGCAGCTGCTCCATGATCTCCAGGGTCACCGTCTTTTTGCCCTCGGACAGGTAGGGGTTGATGGCGGCGTTGCGGTTGTACCAGCCCCACCGGCGGATGGCCGCCTTGGACAGCTCAAAGGTGTCCTCATAGCTGCCGTCCACGCTGATGACGTGGGCCCCGAAGATTTGCAGCTGGGCCACCTTGCCCTTGGGGGCCCGGCTGGGGACAAAGATGTAGCTCTCCAGCCCGGCGGCGGCGGCGTTCCCCGCCAGGGAGGAGGCGGCGTTGCCGGTGGAGGAGCAGGCGATGGTGGCCGCCCCTGCCTCCATGGCCTTTACCACCGCCAGGGAAGAGGCCCGGTCTTTCAGGGAGGCGGTGGGGTTGAGGCCGTCGTCCTTGATGTACAGGGTGCGCAGCCCCAGGACCTTGGCCAGCCGGTCCGCCTTGTACAGGGGGGACCAGCCCACCCGCAGGGGCGGGGCGGGGGAGCCCTCCTCCACCGGCAGGAAGGGCCGGTACCGCCACATGGACCAGTCCCGGCTTTCCTCCAGGGCTTTGGGGGAAAAGTCCCGGCGGATGGCCCCGTAGTCGTATACAATGTCCAGAATACCCCCGCAGGAGCAGGTGGTCAGATGGGGCACCGCGGCGTATTCCTTGCCGCATTTCACGCATTTCGCGCCCAATACGTACTTCATGCACAGAACCCCCCTTTGGGTGAGAGTGGAGATAGTGTAGGGGCGGATATCATCCGCCCGGTGGTGCTTTGTCCGTAGGAGCGGGGCATTGTGCCGCCGGTCCCCTCATCCGTCATTTGCTGCGCAAATGCCACCTTCCCCCCTGTGGGGGGAAGGTCAAAGGCAGGGCCTTACAGGCTGTTCAGCACCCCGGACTCCTCGTTGAAGGCCCGGATCAGCTCATCCAGGGCGTCGGCCTGGGCGTGGACGTCGGCCCATTCGGTGCCGTACCACAGGTCGTTGAGCTCCTGGCTGGTCTTGCCCTGCTGCTCCACCCAGGTGTAATACTTCAGGTTGTGGACCCGCTTGCGGTCGTAGTAGTTGAGCTCGGCCATCCAGTCGGTCTTGAGGCCCATGAGGTGGAGGGCGTAGTCCACGGCGGCGGCCTTGGCGTCGTAGGGGCCCTGCTGTTGGGTGAGCTCCGCCAGCCGGGAGCGGTACATGTCCGCCGAGTCGGTGAGGACGGTGCACACCACGTCGTGCTGGGTGAGCTCGTAGTACTTGGCCATTTTGATGCAGCACAGCACGTTGGCAATGCCGGAGATTCCCAGCAGGGACAGCTGGGCAATGGTCTCCTCCGCCACGCCGGCCTCCCGGAGCACTTCCTGCCCGGCGGGTTCGTTGAACAGCCGCAGCAGGGCCATGGCGTCGTTGTCGTCCACGTCGATGACCATGTCGGTGTTCTTCACGTTGTGAATCCAGGGCACGTGCTTGTCGCCAATGCCCTCCACCCGGTGGTCGCCGAAGCCGTTGTTCAGGATGGTGGGGCACTGGACGGCCTCGCCCACCGCCAGCTTCATGGCGGGGTAGACCTCCTTCAGATAGTCCCCGCAGCCGATGGTGCCCGCCGACCCGGAGGTGAAGCAGGCCCCCGCCAGCCGGTCCCCGGGGCCCTTGGCGGCCTCAAAGGCCTCCGCCACGGCGGCGCCGGTGACCTTGTAATGCCACAGGTGGTTGCCCATCTCGGCAAACTGGTTGAAAATCATGCAGTTGGGGTCCCGGCTCAGCTCGTTGGTCTTGTCAAAGATCTCCTTTACGTTGGACTCGCAGCCGGGGGTCTTGACCACCTCGGCGTCGATGGAGGCCAGCCAGTCAAACCGCTCCTGGCTCATGCCGGCGGGGAGGATGGCCACCCCGTGGACCCCTAGCAGCTTGGAGTTGAAGGCGCCGCCCCGGCAGTAGTTGCCGGTGGAGGGCCAAACCGCCTTCTGGCTGGCGGCGTCGAACTGGCCGGTGACCAGCCGGGGGGCCAGGCAGCCAAAGGAGGCCCCCACCTTGTGGCAGCCGGTGGGGAACCACTTGCCCACCAGGCACAGGATGCGGGCGGGCACCCCGGTGAGGGCGGAGGGGAGCTCGATGTAGTTGGGTGCTTGGTTGAACAGCCCACCCTTGGGGACGGGCTGGTTTTTCCAGGTAATGCGGAACAGATTCACCGGGTCCACATCCCACAGGCCCACCCGGCTCAGCCGGTCCAGAATGGGCTGGGGGGCGGTCTCCGGGTGGAGCATGTGGGCAAAGGTGGGGATGACAACCTTGTTTTCCCGGGCAATGGCGATGTTCCGGGCCCGGGTTTCCGGGCGGATGGTCAGGTCGATCATGGTCAGGCCTCCTTGCGGATTGTTACTACTCAACATGATAGCACATGCGGGGAAGAAATCAAGAAAAATCAAACAGAGATTGGGCATATCACACAAATTGTTTGGGGAGGCCCCGGGGACAGGTTGTGGGGTTTGCGGGGTGCCGTGGGGGACGCCGGGCCGGCCGGTGTCCGGCCCCTACGGACGGGATTGCTATGCTTCCGTAGGGGCGGATATTATCCGCCCGGCGGTACGGGTTGGGAGGCGGGGCGATGGGCGGGCGCAAAAACCGCCCTCCCGGGCGGGAGGGCGGTTTTGCACATGGGTCAGGTATAGGAGGCGGCGTCCTGGCGCAGGTAGTCGATCCACACCTGGCAGGCCTGATCGGTGAAGTGCATCCCCATGCCGGAGGCGTCGGAGCAGTAGGCGTCGGGCAGGTAGCCGTCGGCGTCCTTGAGCACCGAGGCCACGTCCACATAATGCCAGCCGTTGCGCTGGCACATCTCCTGAAGGCCCTGGTTATAGGTGATCAGGTTGGCGTTGTTCAGCGCCTTGAGCTCGTTGCCCTTGTGGATGGGGGTGGCGGACTGGACAAAAATTTGCAGGTCGGGGGTCTTTTCCTGGATGAGCTTGAGCAGGGTCTCCATATTGGCCACCGAGCCGTCGATACCGTACAGGCCCACGTCGTTCATGCCCAGCAGGATATACAGCTTTTTGGCCCCGCAGGCGGCCACCGAGTCCTCCAGCCGCATTTTGGTGCCCTGGTACAGGGGGTGGACCGACTTGTCGCTGACCTCCCACAGGGCGTTGCCGCTGCCCAGGCTGCCGGCGGTGAGGAACTGGGCCTTGCCCAAAAAGTCGCTTTGGCTCTGGCGCATCTTGCTCACATAGCCGGTGAGCTTGAGGGAGATGGAGTCCCCCACAAACACCGCGTCGTCAAACCAGCTCCAGTCCACCGGGGTGACGCTCCCGCTGGCGGGCTGGGCGGAACTGGTGGGCTGGGCGCCGGTGGGCTCGCTGGTGGCCGGTTGGGTGGGCTCCGCGGTGGCGGGCTCGGTGTCCACCGGGGTCTCCACCGGTGGGAGGGTGGCGGAGGGCTCCACGGCGGGGGAGGGGCTGGCCGTGGGCTGGACGCTGGGAGAGGGGCTGGAGGCTCCGCCTCCGCCGCAGCCGGCGGCGGTCAGCAGCAGAGCCAGGGTCAGGGCGGTCAGAGCGGCGGCATGAACAGCTTTTTTCATGAAAACTCCTTTCGGCGGAGGGCTCCGCCTGTGGTTAGTGGATACAGGGAAAAAAGGATACCGGCCCGGCGGGGGCCGGTATCCTCATCCTACTCCGCAGACGGGGGTCCGTCAAGAAAAATCCGGTGAAAATATGGGGATCGTTTTAACCGCGGGACTGGGAAAGGATCTGGGCCTGGGACAGAAAGGCGTCGGGGTAGTCCTTCAGTACCTCTTTCACCCGGCTGGCGCTGAGCTGGAGGGTGAGGGTGATGGTATAGGTGGTGTCGTCTGCGGCCAGGGTATTGTTGGTGGGCACAGGGGTGGCGCCCGGCAGGCCGGAGGTGTCCCGGAAGGTGAGCTCCAGATCGGTGTAGCAGCAGTTGTCCATCCGCTCCTGGTTCTCCAGCAGATACCGCCGGCCCAGGTTCCCGTCCCGGATGTCCGCCAGGACGGCCTCCATCAGAGGCTCCAGCAGGTCGGCGGGCAGGGCCTCATAGGTGTATTCCCCGCTGTCCGGGGCGTACAGATTCACCAGGGTGGCGTCCACCAGCCGGTCGCTGAGGTTGTCGAAGTAGGCCGTTTCCAGCAGGGCGGGCTGATTGATGAGGCTCTGGAGCAGGGCGGCGGGGGTGCCGTCGGCGTCCAGGTCCTCCTGCCGGATGGGCAGGCGGTACTGCCGCTTCATTACGGTGCCGTCGGCCAGGGTGTAGCTCAGCCGCAGGGTGACGGTGGTAAAGGTCTCCACCTTGTACCCGCCCTCGGTCATGAACCACCGCTGGCCCAGGTAGGAATCGTCGTGGGCCCAGGCCTGGAGCTCCTCCCGCCGGTCCACCACCGCCTGGTGGAGGTCCAGAGTCTGGCGGATAATCTGGGGATCGGAGGAAGTCCAGGCGAAGGAGGAGGCCTGGTCGTAGGGGTAGGTGTTGATATCGCCCATGGAAACCGAGACCACCCGCTTCTGGTCGGGCACCGCCCGCTGGTAGCCGGGCAGGTCCAGCTCCACGGCACACACCAGGGCGGTCAGACAGGCCAGCAGCACCACGCAGCCCTTCCAGCTCCCCTTGAACACCCAGAATTTCTTTTGCAGCAGCATGGCGGCCACAAACCAGCCCACCGCCCCCCACAGCAGCATCCAGCCCAGGATGGTCCAGGTGCCCTGGGGCAGCAGGGTGTAGAAGATGGAGTAGAAGAACTGTCCGGTGGCCAGGGCGGAGCAGGCCGCCACCCCCCACTGGAACAGGGGGCGCATCCAGCCCACGCTGATCACGTCCCCCGCGGTCTCCAGCCGGCGGCGGCGGTAGAGGGTCAGGGCCAGCCCGGCCAGCACCAGCCCCACCAGGGCGTACAGGGCCACCAGCCCCAGGCCGCAGTAGCGGGCTATGCCGTCGGCGGAATAGGTCAGGCTGGTGGAGCGCATGATGTGGAGCAGGGGGGACAGCCAGATGGCCGCCTCCTCCAGCCAGAGGGCGCTGGAAAAGCCAAAGAGGATTTCCTGGGCCAGGTACTCCAGCAGGCAGGCCACCAGGTAGGGCAGCAGGGAGAGGATGAAGTAGAGGGCGGGCAGGGCCAGCAGGTGGCCGGTGAACATGGCGCACAGCACGGCGAAGGAGTAGAAGAACAGCCCCATGAGGGTGACCGCCACCAGCCAGGTGAACAGGCTGCTGAACACCACCCTGCCGTTGAGGGCGGCGGCCAGCAGGCCCAGCAGGAAGGCCAGCACCTGGGGGATCACCAGGAAGGCCAGCCCCGACAGGTAGTTGGTGAGGAAGAGGCCCTCCCGCCGGATGGGCAGGGCGTGAAACATCCCCGCCGAGCGGCTGGAGTACAGATAGGAGAACACCGCCATGGCGCACAGGATGGCCCACAGAAAGACCAGGAGGATGGAGGAGGTGTTGGTCAGCAGGGCCAGCGGGTATTCCCGGGCCAGGGTGGGGGTCCAGATCTCCCGCTGCGCCAGGATGGCCACCGGCAGCAGCAGCATCCAGGCCAGGGTGTACAGCCCCCAGATGGGCCAGAACCGGGCGGCGTTTTTGCGCAAGAGGGTGAAATTAAAGTACGATGTCCCGGACCGCATAGTCCTCACCTCCCAGCTCGTAAATAAAGATCTCCTCCAGGGTCAGGGGCAGGGCCTCCATCAGGATGGGGGCGTAGGCCGCCAGCCGGTTGGTGACCTCGGTGGCGTTGCCCCGGACGATGAGGGTGTGGATCCGACCCACCTGGGACACATGGAGCAGGGGCAGGTCCTCCGGCAGGGGGGGCAGCTCCCGCTCCTGGAACACGATCTGCATCTTTACCACGTTTTCCTGCAGATCGGACAGGGACCGCTCCAGCAGTACCTTGCCGTGGGACAGGATGCCCACATGGTCGCACACGTCCTCCAGCTCCCGCAGGTTGTGGGAGGACACCAGCACCGTGGTGCCGCACTCGGCCACGTCCCCCATGAGCAGGGACCACACCTGCCGCCGCATCACCGGGTCCAGGCCGTCCACCGGCTCGTCCAGCACCAGCACCTCCGGCCGGCAGCACAGGGACAGCCAGAAGGCGGACTGCTTCTGCATGCCCTTGGACAGCCGGCGGATGGACTGCTTCTCGTCCACGTTGGAAAAGACCTCTTTCAGGGCCTGGTACCGGGCCTGGTCGAACCGGGGGTAGAAGCCCTTGTAAAAGCGCATCATATCCAAGGTGGAGGCCGACAGGAAGTAGTACAGCTCGTCGGGGATGTGGGCAATGCGGGCCTTGGCCTCGGGGTTTTCATAGATGGGGTTGCCCTCCAGCAGCACCGAGCCCGAGTCCTGCCGGTACACCCCGGTGACATGGCGCAGCAGGGTGGACTTGCCCGCCCCGTTGGGGCCCACCAGGCCGTAGATGGCACCCTTGGGCTCTGTCATGGTCAGGCCGTACAGGGCCTTGACCCCGTCAAAATTTTTCACCACTTTTTTGGCTTCGATCATGACTGGCTCTCCTCTCTTCCCGCCTGGCGGGCGGCGGCCTCCTCCAGACGGCGGCCCAGCTCTTTGGCGGTCAGCCCCAGAAAGAGCAGCTCCGCCGCCGAGGCGTCAAAGTCCTCCAGCAGCCGCTCCCGCCGGGCGGCGTTTACGTCGGCCTGGGGGGCGGCAAAGGAGCCCTTTCCAGAGACCGTGTACAAATATCCCTCTTGTTCCAGGGCCTCATAGGCCCGCTGGATGGTGTTGGGGTTGATGGCCAGGGAGGTGGCCAGCGCCCGTACCGACGGCAGTTTGTCCCCCGCCTGTAACGCCCCCGTCACCACCAGGTGCCGCAGCCCGTCCTTTACCTGCTGGTAGATGGGCCGGGCGTCCCGGTAATTTAACTGGATCATACGCCTCTCCTTTCACGGAGTGTACTGTTTGCGTTAGTACAGTTAGTATACACAAGGGGGTGGGGGAAGTCTTTAAGAAAGTATGACGTTTTCAGAAAGCAGGAGACAGGAGGTGTTACCCTGTAGGGGCGGGGCTCTGTCCCCGCCCGGCGTGACGGGGCGTGGGACGGTGCGTGCGGGCGGGTCTGGGACCCGCCCCTACGAACACGGCGCAATTTTATCTGTAGGGGCGGCTAATAGCCGCCCGCCGGAACGGTGCGGGGACAAAATGGCGGGCCGATGGGCGCAAAAAAAGCCTCCCCGCGGAGACCGCGGGGAGGCTCGCAACGGCAAAAGCCGATTAGCACATGGGCTTCAGGTCGGGGGAGACGATCAGGGTAGCCTCGGTGGCGGCCTGGATCTGCTCCACGGTGAACTCGGGGTTGTACTCCACCAGCTCCAGACCCTTGTCGGTCACGTTGATGACGGCCATCTCGGTGATGATCTTGGTGATGCAGTGGACGGCAGTGTAGGGCAGCTTGCACTTCTTCAGGATCTTGGGGTTGCCCTTGGCGGTGTGCTCCATGGCAACGATGACGTTCTTGGCGCCCACCAGCAGGTCCATGGCGCCGCCCATGCCGGGCATCTTCTTGCCGGGGATGATCCAGTTGGACAGGGAGCCCTCCTCGTCCACTTCCAGGCCGCCCAGGACGGTGGCGTCCACATGGCCGCCGCGGATCAGGCCGAAGGAGGTGGAGGAATCAATGAAGCAGCCGCCATAGCCCACGGCAGCGGGAGAACCGCCGGCGTCCACCACATGGATGGGGTCCTTGTTCTCGTCGGTGACGGTGCCGGTGCCGATGATGCCGTTCTCGGACTGGAGGGTCACCTTCACGCCCTCGGGCAGGTAGTTGGGGACCAGGGTGGGCAGGCCGATGCCCAGGTTGACCACGTCGCCGTCCTTGAGCTCCTTGGCAACACGCTTGGCGATAAAGCCCTTGATCTCAGACTTATCCATTAGTACTTACCTCCCTCGACCACATAATCAACAAACACACCGGAGGTGCGCACGTCCTCGGGGGCGATGTCGCCCACCTCCACGACCTCCTCAGCCTCGGCGATAACCACGTCGGCGGCGGTGGCCATGACGATGTTGAAGTTGCTGGTGGTGCCCTTGTACCACACGTTGCCGGCCTTGTCGATCTTGGCGCCGGCGATGACGGCGAAGTCGGCGTGCACCGGCTTCATCAGCAGGTACTCCTTGCCGTCGATGGTCTGCTTACCCAGGCAGAGGGGGTTGTCCTCCACGATGGTGCCCACGCCGGTGGGGGTGAGCACGCCGCCCAGACCGGCGCCGTCGGCCCGGATCATCTCAGCCAGAGAGCCCTGGGGCACCAGGATGACCTCCAGGGTGCCCTCCTTCATGGACTGGGTGGCCACTTCGGGGTTCAGGCCCACGTGGGTGGCGATGAGCTTCTTGACCTGCTTGTTGTGGACCAGCTTGGCCACGCCGTAGTACTCCTCGCCCATGGGGCCGCCGGGCATGGAGGCGTCGTTGCCGATCATGGTGAGATCCTTCACGCCGCTCTTGGCCAGGGCGTCGATAAACTTGTGGGCATTGCCGCAGCCCATGAAGCCGCCGAACATAACCGTGGCGCCGTCGGGGATCAGCTTGACCGCCTCTTCGATGGAAACGAACTTAGGCATTGTAAATCCCTCCTATAAAATGGTTGGCAGAACGTCCCGGCGGGAGGACGCGCTGCCTCCCGCCGGGGCTATGGTGCTCAAAAATCTGTTAGCACTTCTCAAAGATGGTGGCGACACCCATGCCGCCGCCGATGCACAGGGTGGCCAGACCCTTCTTGGCGTCGTCCCGCTTCTGCATCTCGTGGAGCAGGGTGACGATGATGCGGGCGCCGGAAGCGCCCACGGGGTGGCCGATGGAGATGGCGCCGCCGTTGACGTTGACCTTGTTCATGTCGAAGCCCAGCTCACGGGCCACGGCGATGGACTGGGCGGCAAAGGCCTCGTTGGCCTCCACCAGGTCGATGTCGTCGATGGTCACGCCGGCCTTGGCCATGGCGTTGCGGGAGGCGGGCACGGGGCCCACGCCCATGATCTTGGGGTCAACGCCGCCCTGGCCCCAGCCGATGAGCTTGGCCATGGGCTTCAGGCCGTATTTCTCCACAGCCTCGCCGGAGGCCAGCAGGATGGCGGCGGCGCCGTCGTTGATGCCGGAGGCGTTGGCGGCGGTGACCCGCTGGACGTGCTTCTTGGCGTCGTCAGCGTGGACCTGGGTAACCTCAAAGGTGTGGACGATCTCGTCCTCCACGCCCTCGGGGCCGGCGGGGAAGGCGCCGCGCAGCTTGGAGACGGACTCCATGGTCACGCCGGCCTTGGGGAACTCGTCCACCTTGAACTCCACCATTTCCTTCTTCTTCTTCACCATCACGGGGACGATCTCGTCCACGAACTTGCCGGCGGCCTGGGCGGCCTCGGTCTTGTTCTGGGAGGACACGGCAAAGGCGTCCATCTCCTCGCGGGTGATGCCCCACACGTCGGCGATGTTCTCGGCGGTGGTGCCCATGTGGTAGTTGTTGTAGGCCTCCCACAGGCCGTCCTTGATCATGGTGTCCACGACCTTCTTGTCGCCCATGCGGGCGCCCCAGCGCTCGGCGGGGAGGGCGTAGGGAGCGGCGGACATATTCTCAGTGCCGCCGGCCACGATCACGTCGGCGTCGCCGGCCAGGATGGCCCGGGCGCCCTCGATGACGGACTTCATGCCGGAGCCGCACACCATGCCCACGGTGTAGGCAGGAACGGAGTAGGGCAGGCCGGCCTTCACGCCCACCTGACGGGCGGGGTTCTGGCCCTGGGCGGCGGTGAGGATGCAGCCAAACATCAGCTCGTCCACCTGCTCGGGCTTCACGCCGGCGCGGTTGAGCACTTCCTTCACCACCACGGCGCCCAGATCGGTGGCGGGGGTGTCCT
>CASEOA010000052.1 GCA_949289455.1 uncultured Eubacteriales bacterium | reverse complement strand
GGCTTTTTCACATAGTCGCCGGGTACGTCGGTAAAGAGGCCGTACACCCAGACGCACACCTTCTCCGGCTCCTGCTCCTTGAACTGCCCCTGGCGGTTGATGGTCCAGCTCAGCAGCCACTTGGAGTCCTGACAGCTGACGATGCCGCCGGTGACCACCTTCCCGGTGCGGGGATCCCGCTTGCAGATGTTGGTGATGTAGGGGAGGATCTTGTCGTCCAAAGTGGTGATGGTGGCCGACTCCCAGTTGGTCTTGGAGATGTCGGAGCAGAACTTCTCCGGCCGTCCAAAGGCGGAATCCTGCTTGGCGATGTTCTTCCACAAGCTCCAGCAGCCGCTGGTGCGCACCTCCGCGTCCCCGTTGGGGGCGTGGTCCTGGTCGCCGTAGATGGTCCCCTCGGTGCAGGAGCCGTTGGTGACAAACACCAGGTCGTTCTCCGTGAGGACAATGCCCTGCTCCGCGCCGTTGACCCGGCACTCGATGGCGGTGGCCGTCTTTCTGCCGTCCCGGATGTCGAAGATCACGTTGGTGACCTCGGTGCCGAAACGGAAGTCCACCCCGGCCTCCTCCAGGTACTTCTGCATGGGCAGGATCAGGGACTCGTACTGGTTGTACCGGGTAAATTTCAAGGCGCTGAAGTCGGGGAGTCCCGCGATGTGGTGGATGAAGCGCTGGAAGTAGAGCTTCATCTCCAGGGCGCTGTGCCAGTTCTCGAAGGCGAACATGGTCCGCCAGTACAGCCAGAAGGTGGAGGAGAACACCTCGTCGTCAAAGACGTCCTCGATGGTCTTGTCGTACAGGTCCTCGTCCGGGGTCATGAAGAGCTTCATGATCTCCATGCAGCCCTTCTGGCTCAGGTTGAACTTCCCGTCGGTGCGGGCGTCCCGGCCCCGGTCCACCGTTGCCCGGCACAGGGAGTAGTTGGGGTCGTGCTTGTTGAGCCAGTAGAACTCATCCAACACCGAGGCCCCCGGCTTCTCCAAAGAGGGGATGGAGCGGAACAGGTCCCACAGGCACTCAAAGTGGTCCTCCATCTCCCGGCCGCCCCGCATCACATAGCCCCGGCTGGGGTCGAAGATGCCGTCGCAGGCACCGCCGGCCACGTCCATGGCCTCCAGGATGTGGATGTGGTCCCCGGGCATCTGCCCGTCCCGCACCAGGAAGCAGGCCGCCGCCAGGGCCGCCAGGCCGCTGCCCACAATGTAGGCGCTCTTGTTCTCCACGCCCTCCGGCTTCTCCGGCCGGGCAAAGGCCTCATAGTTGCCGTTGGTATAATAGATGCCCTTGCGGTTTTTCTCATGTTTCCCCAGCTCCGTATTCCGATAGGAGGCCGAAGCGCAGGTTTCAGGCCCGGACTTCTCCACCGCCTTTTGGCCGCCCGCCCCCTTCTTTGCCAGGACTACCGCCGCGCCCGCTCCAGCTACAGCCGCCGCTGCAGTCAGTGCTCCCAATTTCTTATCCATGTCAGATACCGCCTTTCCGATCCTGCCGCTTCTGCGGGCCGGATTCATTTTGATGGCTTGATTTTACTCCCTGCAAAGCATTTCTTCTATTTACAATCCGGGCCCGATGATCAAAAACTAATCATCGGGCCCGGATTGTAAAGCGGCTCTTATTCTGTTTCCGAAAAATTTCGGATGGCGTTGGCGATACTGCCCCGCATGGCGGCGCTGATCTTTCCCGTCAACACCTGGGGATCGTCGGTCATTCCTTGGCGAATCCAGTCCAGCATAACCCCTACAAAACTGTACTTGTAAAATTCCGCAATAAAGGACTTATCCCCCTCAGAGATGGCCGTCCCCCGGCTCTGCTCTTCCACCACGCCCCGGATCAGGCCATAGGTCAGCTGGTAGAGGAACCGCTCCATCTGCTCCCGGCTGATACAGCGGTAGGCGTTGAGGATGAAGGGCTTGTTTTCCAGCACCGCCTCAAAGATCTGCAAAAGCCCCTCCTGCCAGGTCTCGTAGGTCTTCTTCCCCTGGAGGGCCTTGGACGCGTCCTCGATGCAGGCCCACTCCACCAGGTCGTAGATGTCCTGGAAGTGGTAGTAGAAGGCCATGCGGCTGATGCCGCAGTCCTCGGTGATGTCCCGGATGGTAATCTTGTCCAGGGGCTTTTTCAGCAGCATATGCTTCAGGGATTCCTCCAGAGCCTGCTTTGTGGTGTTTGGCATATTACTGCGCCTCCTTTTCGTGCTGCCGGATCACTGCCGCAATGGTCTCCGCCGCAATATGAGAGCCCAGCTCACTGGGGTGGACGCCGTCGGCGGCATAGAGGTCCTGAGGAACGGACCATTCATAAAACCGCCGGCCCACATCGGCGATCAGGGCGTTATTTTCCCGTGCCGCTTTGTGGTAGGCCTCGGACAGCTTCTGGGCCATTTCGTCGTAGTCCCAGCCCTTGTCCGTCAGCTTGGCCCCGCCCTTCTGGTAGGTCCAGGTGGCGAACAAAATGGGGACTGCCCCGTTTGCCCG
>CASEOA010000051.1 GCA_949289455.1 uncultured Eubacteriales bacterium | reverse complement strand
CTGACCTTCCCCCCACAGGGGGGAAGGTGGCTGGCCGCAGGCCAGACGGATGAGGGGGATCCCGCCAGATCGGGCATCGGCACGGCGGGCGATTGGTAATCGCCCCTACGGCGTATGTTCCAACGGGTTTGTAGGGGCGGATATCATCCGCCCGGCGGGGCCGGACAGATCAAAATGGATTTGCCGCAGGCAAATTCCATATCTTCACCCTGCCCCACTAAAGGTCTTTTTTCCGCTGGAGGCGGATGTCCTCCCCGAAGAAGGGGAGCACCCGGTACTCCCCCTCCAGCCGGGAGGAGATCTGGGGGGTATAGCGCTGGCGCACCTGCTCCATGGACAGGTTGGAGGAGATCACCGTGTGCTGGCCCGCCATAAGCCGGGCGTTGACCAGGGTATAGAGGGCGGACTGGACAAAGGGGGTGGTGAGCTCGCTGCCCAGGTCGTCCAAGATGAGCAAATCGCAGCCCAGGTACCGCTTTGTCTCGTCCCTGGCCTCCTCCACGTCCTGCCGGTCCCGGGCAAACTTTTGCTCCTCAAACCGGGCGAACACGTTTACCGCCGTGTCGTACACCACCGAAAAGCCCCTCTCCGACACGGTCCGGGCGATGCAGGCCGACAGGAAGGTCTTGCCCAGCCCGGGGGGGCCGGAGAGGAACAGGTTGCGGATCTTGAACCGGCCGAACTTTCGGGCGTAGTTGGAGCACATGTCAAACACCAGCTCCATATTCTCCTGGGGGGAGCAGTCCTTGCCCGGCCAGGGCGCGGCGGAGTAGTAGTCCATGGAGAAGGTGTCAAAGGACTGCTCCCCCAGGTCCAGCAGCTTGGACAGCTCCTTGATCTGCTCCTGGGCGCACAGCTGCCGCAGGCAGGTGCACATCTGGGCCCCGATCCATCCGGTGTCGTTGCACCTGGGGCAGACGGGCTGGCCGTCCAGGGCGTCGGCCCCCCAGCCGTGCTCCAGCAGCAGCCGGGTGCGCTCGGCCTGGAGGGACAGGTTGCGGTCCTTGATGACCTGGATGGAGGGGCCGGGGTCCCGGCCCTCCCGCAGGGAGGCGGCAATGATCTGGTACACCGTCCCCTTGAGCTGCTTGTCAATCTCCGCTACCCGGGGCAGCTGGGCGTAAATCTCCGCCTCCCGGCGGGCCAGGGCGGCCGCCCGCTCCTTCCGCCGGTCCTCCAGCCGCTTGGTGGCCCGGCGGAGCACGCTGGCCTCAAATCCCATGGCTTATCCCTCCTCTTCTTCCTTCTGCCGGCGCAGGAAGGCCCGCATCCGCTCCAGATCCTCCCGCACCCGGCGGTCGGCGTCCCCGGGGGCGGAGGGGTGGTCCTGCATGGCGGGCTTGGCGCCGGTGGCGGCGGCACTCTGGACGGTGCGGGGGGGCTTGTCCCCCGCCTCGATCTCCGCCGGGGTATGTAGGTTCTTCTTGTGCCAGCCCACCAGGATGCCGTTCATGTAATCCCAGTCCATCCGCTGCTTTTTGTATACCGTCTTTTCGTAGGCCATCCGCAGCACCTGGTCGTCAAAGCCCATGTCGGTCCAGGCGGCGATCTTTTTCTTCTCCTTCTCCACCAGAGGCCGGGGCCTTTGGTCCAGCAGCTTGAGGATCTCTCCCTCCCGGGTGCGGTAGAGGCTCTGCCGCTTCAAATGGGCCTCGGCGGCCTGGACGGTGTCCACCCCCAGCCGCTGCCAGGCGTAGCCCTCCTTCAGCACCTGGCTCATCCGGGGCATCCGCCCCTCGCCGTACTTCCGCTGGAACTCCTCCACGCACCAGCTCACCAGCAGGCAGATCACCTCGGCGGGGAGGGCCAGGTAGTCGTACAGGGTGTACAGGCTCTTCAAATCGGCGGTGGAGAGCACCTTGCCCAGCCGCCGCTGGACCTCGTTCACCAGGCCGGGGAAGGTGGAGGTTCCCGCCTCGATCTCCCGGGCGATGTCGGCGGCGGTGTAGTCCGGGGGCCCGGCAGGGGCGGGGACGGGGGCGGCCTCCGGCTGGCTTTTGCCGTCGGACAGGCCCAGGCTCACCAGCTGGGCGACAGCCTCCTCCAGCCGCTGGCCGTCCCATTTCAGGGCCTTCCGAGCGGCGTCGGGGGAGAGCTGCCCCCCGTGGCGCAGCAGCCACAGATAGAGCAGGGCGGCGTCCCCCGCACCGGCGGCCATCAGCCGGTCGGCCGCCCGGGCGTCCATGGATATGATATTGCCGGGCAGCAGCAGTTCGGGCATAGTATGCGCTCCTTTGACGTAGGTGTCGGTCCTCTTATCATACCACAAGTGGGGGTGGCGCACAATGAAGGGCGGGCTTGAAAATTCATGAAGAATTTAATTTTCTTCCGGTGGGTTGTGTGATATAATATTGTAACTCATTATGGTCAGGAGGGGTTTGCATGAAAAACCGCGTCGCCGTTACCATCGCCGGGCAGGAGTACACCCTGGTGGGCACCGAGGACGCCGGCTATACCGAGAAGGTGGCCGCCCATGTGGACGAGAAGGTGCGGGAGGTGCTGGAGGGCGCCCGCGTCTCCCTGGTGGACGGGGCGATCCTGGCGGCGGTGAATATTGCCGACGAGTACTTCAAGGAGGTGGAGGCCGCCGAAAACCTCCGCCGCCAGCTGAAGGAGTACCTGGAGGAGGCCACCAAGCTGAAGCTGGAGCTCAGCGAGGCCAAGCGGGAGATCTTCAAGCTGGAGAATAAAAAGCAGTAAGTGAGCCGGCGGGGGCAAATCCCCCGCCGCCGGGCGGAAACGGTTTGTTGGAACTGCTCGCCCCCGCCGGGTCCAAGGAGGCCGTGG
>CASEOA010000050.1 GCA_949289455.1 uncultured Eubacteriales bacterium | reverse complement strand
GCCAGCACAGGTCCTGCCCCTCCGGTCCGAAGAGTGCCAGGGCATCCACCGCCTCTGCGGTAAGCTTGTCCACCAGACGGTGGCACTCCTCCAGCCCTTTCAGGGTCACAAAGGTATTCTTTTCCCGCTTGGCGTCGGAGCCCACCGGCTTGCCCAGGGTGGCCTGATCCCCCACCACATCCAGGATGTCGTCCTGAATCTGGAAGGCCAGGCCCAGCCGGGCGGCAAACCGGCTCAGAGCCTGCCGCTGCTCCTGGCTGCCGCCGGCCAGCACGCAGCCCATCTCCACCGCTGCCTGGATGAGGGCGCCAGTCTTGAGCCGCTGGAGCTCCTCCACTTCGGTGAGGCCCAGGGCATGGCCCTCGCCGGCCATGTCCAGCACCTGTCCCCCCACCATGCCCTGGGCGCCCGCCGCCCGGGCCAGCAGTCCGGCGGCCTCCAGCACCCGCTGAGGGGGCAGCTCCACAGACGGGTCCAGCATCCACTCAAAGGCCGCCGTCAGCAGGGCGTCCCCCGCCAGCACGGCGGTGGCCTCCCCGTACACCTTGTGGTTGGTGGGGCGGCCCCGGCGCAGGTCGTCGTCGTCCATACAGGGCAGATCGTCGTGGATGAGGGAATAGGTATGGATCATCTCGATGGCCCCCGCGAAGGGGTAGACCGCCGCCGGGTCCCCGCCGCACATGCGGCAGGCCTCCAGCAGCAGCACCGGCCGGATTCGTTTGCCCCCGGCCAGCAGGCTGTAGTACATGGCGTCGTACAGATCCCCCCTGGGGGTGCGGCGGTCAAAGCAGCTGTGGAGCCAGCCTTCTATGGCCACTCTGTGGCATTCCAGTCTCTCGTTCATACAGCACCCTCCTCAAAGGGCCGCTCCACCGGCTGGCCTTCCGGCCCTGCCAGCAGCAGCCGTACCTTTTGCTCCGCCTGATCCAGCTGGGCCGAGCACCCTCGAATGAGCCCCGTCCCCTCCTCAAAGAGGGCCAGAGCCTGCTCCAGAGGAGCGTCGCCCCGCTCCAGCAGCTTGACGATTTCGTCCAGGCGGGCCATGGCCTGCTCAAAGGTCAGTTTTTCTTCCGCCATTGTCCAATTCCTTTCTCTCTCAATGGATGTAAGGTTAAACTACATTACAGGGGATCTCCCCGTCTGCCACCCGCAGCCGCAGGGAATCTCCTGCCGCCACGTCTGCCACCGAGCGCACCACCCTGCCGTCCTCCCTCTGGGGGATGGCGTACCCCCGGCCCAGCACCTTCAGCGGACTGAGGGCGTCCAGCTTGGCGGTCAGGCGGGCAAAGCCCTCCCGCTCCCGGCTCAGGGCGGCGGTAAGGCCGGCGGCCAGCTTGTCCCGCTGGTAGTCCAGCACCATCCGCTTGTCGTCCACATAGGTCATGGGGTCCTGGAGGGCCCGGCATCGGGCGGCCCGCTCCAGCTCCTTCCCCGCCCGCTCCAGGCGGCGGCCCATGGTCTGGGCCAGCCGGGCCCTGAGCTGAGCCAGCCGGGCTCCCTCCTCCTTCTGGTCGGGTACCGCCAGTTCTGCGGCGTTGGAGGGGGTGGCCGCCCGTTGGTCGGCCACAAAGTCGGCAATGGTCACGTCGGGCTCATGGCCCACGGCGGAGATCACCGGAATACGGGAGTGGTAGATGGCCTGGGCCACAATCTCCTCGTTGAAGGCCCACAGGTCCTCCATGGAGCCGCCCCCCCGGCCGGTAATGATGAGGTCGGCCACCTGATAGTAGTTGGCCCATTGCAGGGCGGAGGCAATCTCCCCGGCGGCCTCCACCCCCTGGACCCGCACCGGCATGACCCGGATCTCCGCCATGGGCCAGCGGGCCCTCAGAATCCGGATCATGTCCCGCACCGCCGCCCCCACAGGAGAGGTGATGAGGGCGATGCGCCGGGGGTAGTGGGGCAGCGGTTTCTTATGGGCGGGGTTGAAGAGGCCCTCTTGGAGCAGCTTGGCCTTCAACTGCTCAAAGGCCACATGGAGGTCTCCCACTCCGTCGGGGGTGAGTGCGGTGCAGTACAGCTGGTACTGGCCGTCCCGGGGAAAGGCGGACACCCGGCCAAAGGCCATCACCTTCATGCCGTTTTCCGGCCGGAACCGGAGGCTGGCCGCCTCCCGGCGGAACATGACGCAGCGGATGGTACTGTCCCGATCTTTCAAAGAAAAGTAGTGGTGGCCGGAAGAGTGGGCCTTGTAGTTGGAAATCTCCCCCTGGACGTAGAGGGAGGCCAGTTCCCGATCCCGTTCCAGCAGGGTTTTGATATATTGGTTGAGCTGGGTAACCGTGTAAACCGTGCTCATGAGATGTCCCCTTCCTTGACAGCTCTCCAGGTGAGGATGGCGGTCCCCATAGCGTTGTCGGTGGAATACTGGGGCGGGGCAAACACCGCCCCCAGGGGGGCCATCACCTGCCGCAGCAGGCTGTTGGAGGCCACGCCGCCGGAGCACAGCACCGGCAGGCCGGGATACCGCTCCAGGGCGGCCCGGGTGGCCCGGTACACCGCCCCCGCCACGGTGCGCAGGGCGAAGCGGGCGATATCCGCCGGAGGGCTTCCCGCCTCCGCCATGGCCTTCACTTTGTTTTCCATGCCGGACAGGGAAAATGTAAAGCCATTTAACTTTACGGAGAATTGGCTGTCCTGTCCGCCCTGGGCCAGCTGGTCCAACCCCTTGCCCGCCGGGAAAGGCAGCCCCAGCAGCACGCCGGTGCGGTCGATGAGCTGGCCGGCGGAGATGTCGCTGGTGCCCCCGATGCGGACGGCCTTCACGTTGACCCCCTCGGGCTCCACATGGAGCAGCTCGGTGGTGCCCCCCGACAGATGCCAGGCCAGCATGGGCCTGTCCAGCAGCTCTGTCCGGCCCGCCGACCAGGCGGCGGCGGCAATGTGGCCCTGCTGGTGGGAGCAGGCGAAAAAAGGCACCCCCAGGGCGGCGGCCAGGGCCCGGCCCTGGCTCTCCCCCGCCAGGAAGCAGGGCATGTAGGAGTCCTCCACCGCCCGGGGCCGGGTGGAGGCCCCCACGGCGGCGATGTCCTTCAGCCACCCCTCCCGGGCCAGCTGCTCCAGCCGGCCGGGCAGGGCCTTCACATGCTGGAAAAGGGCGTCGCTCTGCCGCAGGCCCAGCTCCCCGGGACGCACCTCCAGCAGGCGGCCGGCGTTGCAGCCGGTCTCCCCGTCAAAAACGGCGGCGGAGGTGGTGTAGTTGCTGGTGTCAATGCCCAGGGCCCGCATCAGCCCTGTCCCTCCGTCTGGGCAGCCTTCAGGCCCACCGGGTCGGGGATGTTCTCCCCCCGGACAAAGGAGCCCAGGATGCCGTTGACGAAGGAGACCACTTCGGGCTCCTCGTAGTGCTTCACCAGCTCCAGAGCCTCATTGATGGCGGCGGCGTTGGGGATGTCCTGCATATACAGGATCTCATACATAGCCACCCGCATGATGGCCACCGCCACCCGGTTGAGCCGGGAGAATTTCCAGCCGATGGCGTACTTGGAGATATACTCGTCCAGCTCGGGGGCGTGGTCGTACACCCCCTCCACCAGCCGGGTGATGTAGGCCCGCTGGGCCTCGTTGGGAAACTCGGCGTACAGAGGCTCCTCCTCCCCGATGAGGGCGAAGGTTTTGCGGTCCAGGGCCTCCTTCAAAAGGTCGGCGGCGGTCTGTCCGGTAAAGCCCAGCTCGAAGGTCAGGTGGACGGCGATCTCTCGGGCGGCGGTTCTGGTCATGTCGGTTCCTCCATTCCGGCTGCGTGCCGGTGATATTCACAGTTACGATAATTATACATCATTGATATGCAAAAAGAAACGGGTAAATTTAAAATATGCCGTCTGATTCTCAGAGGGTTTTTCATCAATCCGGCCAACAGGCACAAAAGACCCGGGGCGTTTCCGCCCCGGGTCGGCCGTGGGTTTTACTTGTGCTCCTTGTCAAAGACGATACCGGACACGTGGACGTTGACGGTCTCCACGGTCAGGCCGCTGGTATTTTCGATGGCGTTGTACACCGCGCTCTGTACCTGCTTGGCAACGTCAATGATGGTATAGCCGTATTGGATCAGCAGGGACACATCCACCCGGACGCTCTCGTCCACCATCGCAATGCGGATGCCCTTGGACAGGTTCTTCTTGGCGCCCAGCAGCTCCGCGATGTCGCTGCTCAGGTTGGTGGACAGGCTGCCCACGCCCTCCACCTCAGTGGCGGCGGCGGCGGCGATCACCGCCAGGACATCCTCTGAAATATGGATGTTCCCCAGCTCGTCAGGCCGGGAGACATATTCCTTTCCATCGCCCATTCCGGTCACGCTCCTTTTGTATACTATACCGTCATTGTACCACAAACGAGAGAAATTACAACTGATTTTTTGTCCCCTCAGGGCTGGGCCTCGATGATCTTGATCTGGCTGGCCTCCAATCCGGTCTCGTCGGTGACGATCTCGGTGATTTTGGCCACGTCGGCGTCGGTCAGGCCGGTCTCGGTGGACGACACCACCACGCTGACGCTGTCGTCGCTGATGAAGGCCACGCAATCGGCGTACCCCTTGGCGGTGACCAGGTTTTCAATCTGGGCCTCGGAGACGGTGTAGTCGGCCAGGGTCTGGATGGCCTCCCCGGTCTCCGCCCGCAGGGTCTCGGTGGCGTTCTGGTCGGCCACCGTGTCCTGGAGGATGGCCAGGGCGCTGTCCCGGGCCTGCTGGCGGTTGAGCCGGGCGGTGTCAAAATAGCCGCTGGTGTTCTGGGCGGCGGGGCTGGGAGACGGGGACTGGGCGGCCTCCGAGGGGGCGGGACTGGCCTGGAGCAGGGGGTCCGCCGACTGAACCGACACCAGCTCGGCCTCCCCCAGGGTCTTGCCCGCCTCTTCGGCGCTCTCCCGCTGGTAGCTCCAGTTCAGGTACACCGCCCCGCACACAAAGAGCACCACCGCCGCCACCACCGCGTTGCGTTTCCATACGTTCATATCGCTGCCTCACTTTCCTTTTGATACTGAGATCCTGTCGCTGCCCAGGCCGGTGAGGGCGGCCACCGCCTCCACCACCCGGAGCCGTACTGCCGGGTCGTCACCCCCGGAGCATATCACAAGGGCCCCCTGGTATTGGGGCGAAAGCTGCTGGAGCACCACCGGCTCCTGGACCCCGGAGCCCCCATTGACCACCACCGTGGATTGGCTGGACTGGCTCTGATCGGCCCGGACGGTGGACTGGCTGTCCTGGGCCAGCACCTGGATGGGGCCGCTGCGCAGGGTGAGCACCACCTCCGCCGTCCCCACCCCGTCCATCCGGGAAAGGGCCTCTTCCAGACGCCCCTCCAACTCCTCTGTCTCAAAGGCCACCTCCCCCTCCGGCTGATCCGGCGTCTCGTCCACCCCGCCCAGGGCGGGCAGCCCCATCAGCACCACCCCAGCCAACACCACCAGCAGGGCGTATTTATACCGCTGGAACAGCTCCAGTCCCCTGGTCTTCCAGGGGATGGGCGGCCTTTTCTCCTGTCCGTTCATTCCGTTCCCCCGCTTTCGTAGTACTGCCGGCTGGCCGGGATGGCAAAGTCGGCCTCAATCTGGTCGGTGAGGGTTTGCCGCTGCTGCCTCGTCAGCTCCCCCGTCACCGTCACCACCTTGGGCACCGGATAGTCCGCCGCCTGGTCGGCCTCCACCGCCACCTGGCAGGTGATGCCCAGCGCCGCCGCCTTGTCCTGAATATATGCGGCGCACTGTTCTTCTATGATGTGGGCCGTCAGGGTTTTGTTGGTCTCCTCCAGGCCCTGGGCGTCCAGCTCCGTCTCCAGCCGGTACTCGGTCATGGCCCGGGTGAGGGCGGCGCCGTCCAGGCTGAGCAGGGGCCTGACCACCGCCAGCAGCAGGAGCAGCCCACCAGCCAGCCGGGCGGCCCGCTTGGGTCCCCCCTCCGGCGCCAGGCCCTCGGCCAGGGCCAGAATCAGGGCGGCGCAGGTCACCCCCATGAGCCACTTGCCCAGCAGCTCCACCATAGCTCTTTCCCCCTTTCCGTCTATCCGCCCGCCGCCGCCACCGCCGTCATCATGGAGATGAGCAGCACCAGGGCGCAGGCCCCTGTCATGCCCAAAATCAACCCAAAGGCCCCGCCGATCTGGTCGATAAGGACGGCCACCCGGCTGCCCGACAGGGTGGCGCTGAGGGCGGAGACCACCTTGTAGGTCAGGTAGTGGACCCCCAGCTGGAGGAAGGGGGTCAGGCAGATGCCGATCACCGCCAGCATCCCAAAAACCCCGATGGTGTTTTTCAGCACCCCCGCCCCCACCAGCACGGTCTCGGCGGCGTCGGACAAAATGCCCCCCACCACCGGCACCAGGCTGGACATGGTGAGCTTGGCCGCCTTCACCGAGAGGGCGTCGCTGGTGCCGGCGATGACCCCGCTGATGGTGAGGTAGGTGACAAAGACGATGAGCACCCCGGTGAGGATGGTGGTCACCACCCATTTCAAAGCGGCGGCCATCCGCTTCAGCCCCTCGTTGCCCACCGCCGCCCAGGCCACGCAGGCGGCGATGTAGGTGTACACCAGGGGCAGGAGCACCCGGTTGATGAGGGCGATGAGCAGGTCGGAGCACAGCAGGGTGGCCAGCTGCCGGGCCACGGCGCTGCCCGGGTACCCGGCGGCAGAGGCCGCCGCCGTCACCGCCGGCAGCAGCAAGGTGGAAAAGGAGTCCATGTGGTCGATGGCCTCCCGGCCCAGGCCGATGAGGGAGTTGGCGTCGGCCGCCGCCACCGCCGTCACTGCCAGGGCCCCCACCAGGGCCACCCCGTTTATCGCCCCCTTGTCCACCCCGGCGCTCTCCCCCAGGGAGCACAAGAGCACCACCGCCCGCAGCAGAGCCCCGCTGCGCAGGGCTTTGCGGACCACCCCGCCCAGCTGGGCGCTGCCGGTGTCCAGGATCTGGTCAATGCTCTGGTCCAGATCCAGCCCATCCTCCAGGTCCCCGCCGGGCGCCCAAGCTGCCGCCGCCCCCTCCAGACCGGACAGATCCAGGGCCTCCCCCTGGATGTACAGCACGTCCCCCTCCGCCGCCCCGGCGGGGAGGGCAAGGAGGAACAGCAGCCCCGCCAGGAGGATCAGCTTTTTCACCATCGGCACCGCTCCCCTTCTCACAGCAGCTCCTCCACCGTGTCCAGCACCGCCCGCAGCAGGGGCAGGGCGGCGCACAGGGCCAGCACTGTCCCGGCGGTCTCGGCGGCGGCGGCCAGCCCCCCCTCCCCGGCGTCCTTGCACACCTGGGCGGCCAGGTGGGTGAGGATGGAGATACCCACCGCCTTGAGCACCGGGGCCACCACCGCCGGGGACAGCCCAGCCAGGGTCTGGAGCTCCGAGACCATGGCGGTGATCTCCTCCGCCGCCCCCAGAGCCAGGGCCAGAATCATGGCCGAGGCCCCCAGAACCGCCGCCAGGGCGAAGGGTCTGGCCTTTTCCTTGAGCAGCAGGGCGCACAGGGCGGCGGCCACCGCCAGCCCCCCTATCTTCAGCATGGCCTCCATGGCTATAGCCCGAACAGGTCCTTGACCATGTCGAACAGGCTGCTGATCTGCTGCACCACCATCATCAGCACCACCACCAGCCCCGCCAGGGTGGTCATGGTGGCCTGCTCGTCCCGGCCCGACCGGGAGAGCACCTGGTTGAGCACCGACACCAAAATCCCGATGGCGGCGATTTTAAAGATCAGATCCACATCCATAGTCTCGACTCCTTCACAGCAGCAGGAGCACCAGCAGCCCGCCGGCCGTCAGGCCCAGCACCTGGTACATCCTGCCCCGGTTTTCCGCCTCCGCCCGGGCCAGCTCCCCCTCCCGGGCCAGATCTTCCGCCGCCCGGGCCAGGGCGGCCCGCACCTCCTCCTCCTGGTACCGGCCCAGCACCGTGCCCAGCCGGTCCAGCACCGCCAGGGCCCGGTCCTCCAGATCCAGAGGGGCGGTCAGCAGGGTTTCGTGCCAGATTTCCGCCAGGGAGCGGCTGCCCAGTTCCTCCAGCCCCTTCCGGCAGGCCCCAAAAAAGGCCCCCGCAGGCCCGGGGGTGTTTTCCGCCAGCTCCCCCAGCAGCTGGGGCATGGGGGTGAGGCGGTAGGAGATCTCCCGCTCCATCTGGCTCAGAGCGGCGGAGAGCTGAACCAGGGTGCGCTCCCGCCGGGCCAGCCGCCGGGCGGCGGCAAAGCCCATCCAGGCCATCCCCCCCGCCGCCAGCAGGGCCCCCGCCAGCCGGATCACAGGGGGGTGACCCGGCAGGAGCGCACCCCATCCCGCCGGGTGAGCACCGCCAGCCGCTGAAAGCAGCCCCCCTCCAGCAGGGGGCGGTAGATGGGCCGGGCTTTCAGATCCTGGAGCCCGGCGGCGTGAGCGGTGCACAGCAGGCTCACCCCGCAGTTGGCCGCCAGGGTCAGGGCAGCGCAGTCCTCCGGGGCGGTGAGCTCGTCGGCGGCCAGCACCTGGGGGTTCATCCCCCGCAGCAGCATGAGCAGCCCCGCCCCCTTGGGGCAGCCGTCCATCACATCGGTGTGGGCCCCCACCTCCAGCTGGGGCACCCCGTTCCACAGGGCGGCCAGCTCCCCCCGCTCGTCGGCCACCCCCACCCGCAGGGGCGGATGGGTTCCGCCGTCGGAGATCACGCGGATCAGATCCCGCAGCAGGGTGGTCTTGCCGCCCCCCGGCGGGGAGAGGATGAGGGTGCTGCGCAGCCTGTCCCCCTCCCACAGCCTGTCCGCCACGTCTGCCGCCGCCCCCCGCACCTGCCTGGCCACCCGGATGGCCAGGGAGGACAGGCGGCTCAGGCTGTACACCGCCCCCTCCTTCACCACCGCGCTGCCGCACACCCCGATGCGGTGGCCGCCCTCCACGGTGAAAAAGCCGTGGCGCAGCTTTTCCAGGGCGGCGTGGGCCGAGGCCCTGGTGGCGATCTCCAGCACCAGGCCCAGCTCCTCCGGCTCCACCCGCTCCGCCCCCGACAGAGGGACCTCCCCCGCCGGCAGTACCGCCGTCAGAGGCTGGCCTGCCCGCAGCCGCAGCTCCTCCGCCCGGGCCTGCTCCGCCGGGGGCAGGCCCTCCGCCCACCGCCGCAGGCGGGGAGGCAGCAGGGCCGACGCCTGTATGTACCGCTTGTCCCCGTGCCGATCCATGTGGTCACATCCTTCTCTGCCGTTTGCTCTAAGCCTATGAGGGCCCGTCCCCCTTTATGACCGCAAAAAAGAGACCTGCCGCAAACACGGCAGGTCTCAGACAACGGTTATTTCTTCTTCTCCTCCAGCACCAGCACCTCTTTCAGGTCGGGCCGGGCTTTCAGCATGGCGATCATCTCCGCCTTTTCCTCCGGGTCGGCCCCCTGGGGGAGGGCGTACTCCTCGGTGCGGGCAAAGTCCCGGGCCAGGCGCTTTTTCTTCTTCTCCAGCCAGACGCCCCCCTGGCCCTCGGGGTATACCAGGGCCACCGTCCGGCGATTGCGGCGCATCTGGTTCACCCACAGCCGTTCCGGGTCGTGCTTGCGGAAGGCCAGCAGCCAGACCAGCAGGCAGATGGAGATGAGGGCGGTGGCAAAGCCGAACACCTGGGACACCCGGATGGGGGTGTGGAAGAAGTACAGGCTGTCGGAGCGAAGGCCCTCGATGAGGCCCCGGCCCACCCCGTACCAGGCCAGGTAGCCCAAAAAGATCTGGCCGTCGAATTTCCGCCACTTTTTGGCTGCCAGGATCAGCAGGCACAGGCCCAGCAGGTTCCACAGGGACTCGTACAGGAAGGTGGGATGGACCTCCACATACTGCCGCACCCCGTCTACATACTGATAAATCCCCATCCGCCAGGGCAGGTCGGTGGGCCCGCCGTAGGCCTCGATGTTGACAAAGTTGCCCCACCGGCCCACCATCTGGCCAATGAGCATGCCGAAGGAACCCAGGTCGGCAAAGGCCAGAAATTTGATCTTCCGCACCTTGCAGAACACCAGCAGGGTGAGCACCGCAGCGATGACCCCGCCGTAGATGGCAAGGCCCCCGTCCCAGATGCGCACCATGGCCCCAAAATCCAGGGAGCCGTCGGCCCGGCGGTAGAGATCCAGGTAGAAAATAATGTAGTAGAGCCGGGCCCCGATGATGGACAGGGGCACGGCAAAGAAGAGCATGTCGATGATCTCGTCCTGGCGGATGCCGAACTGGGGGGCCTTGTGGGAGCAGTACACCACCGCCAGCAAAAAGCCTGTGGCAATGATGACGCCGTACCAGTACACCGGCCAGCTGCCCAGGTGGAAGGCCACCCGGTTCAGCTCCAGCTCCAGGCCCAGGCCGGGAAAGGCGACGGTGCCGGTCATAGGGACCCCTCCCCCGGCCGCACCACGGCCAGACCGCACCGCTGGGGGGTCACCCACCGGCGGAGCAAGTCCTCCACGTGGGCCTGGGTGATGCCGTCGAACACCTCTGGGAAGCGGAGGTATTCCACCCCGGCGAAGTGGCTCTGGGCCATGCTGATGCACAGGTACTCAAAGGAGTTGAGCCCCCTGACCTTGGCCCCGTACATCCCCTTTTTCAGCCGGGAGAACAGGGCGGGGTCGATGCCCTCCCGGGCCAGCCGAGCCCCCTCCTCCAGTACCGCGTCCCGGACGGCGGCGGGGTCCTTGCTCTCCCCGCCGGCGGCCATCAGGGCACAGCCGGGATAGACCTCAAAGCCGTAGCCGAAGTTCTTGTTGATGAGCCCCTGGCTGTACAGCTTGGCGTACAGGGGGCTGGAGCTGCCCAGCAGGGCCTCGCAGGCCAGCTCACCCGCCAGCTCCTGAGCCATCCAGGCCTCTCCCCGCTGGGCGGGGTCGCACTTGAAGCCCAGCTGGAAAATGGGGGTGGACACCGCCATGGTCAGCTCCTTCTGGGGGCAGGCGGCCTGGGGGGCCTCCTCCCCGCCGTAGTCCCGGTCGATGTGGCCCAGGGACTGGACGGGCAGGATCTCCTTGGCCACGGCGCACACCTGCTCCGGGTCCACGTCCCCCGCCACGGTGAGCACCATGTTGGCGGGATTGTAAAAGGCCTTGTGGCAGGAGTACAGGGTGCCGGCGGTGATGTGGGAGATGGACTCCTGGGTACCGGCGATGGGCACCCGGATGGGGTGGTGGTCGTACAGGCACTCCATCAGGGCATAAAAGACCTGGTTCTCCGGGTCGTCCTCCACCATGCGGATCTCCTGGCCGATGATCCCCTGCTCCTTGTCCACGCTCTCCTGGGTGAACCAGGGCACCGACACGAAGGAGAGGAGGATTTTCAGGTTGTCAAAAAACTTTTCGGTGCTCTCAAAGTAATAGCCGGTGATGGCCGAGCTGGTAAAGGCGTTGGGAGAGGCTCCGTTGGCCGCCAGGTCCTGGAGGGCGTTACCCTCCTTGGTGTCGAACATCTTGTGCTCCAGGAAGTGGGCCACCCCCGCCGGGGTGTTCTTCCACCGGCCCTCCTGGAAAAAGCGCATGTCCATGCCTCCGTAATTGGTGGCGAAAAAGGCGTAGCTCTTCTGAAAATCCCGGCGGCGGTCCACATAGATGTGCAGGCCGTTTTCCAGAATCTCATGGAACACGGTCTCCCCCAGCCGGGGATACTGCTTGCTTACCATAGGCTCAATCCCTGCCTTTCAGGAAATACACGGTGTCCAGGGTCAGGTTCTGGGCGGCCTGGACCACCTGCTGCCGGGTGACTGCCTCCACCCGCTCCACCATCTGGTCGGGGCCCACCGAGAGGCCGGCGGCGCTCTGGCCCAGCCAGTAGTCCTCCAGGCGGCTCTGGCCGTCCAGGGTGGTGCGCAGGGTGCTCACCACCGAGCGCCGGGCCCACTCCAGCTCGTCGTCGGAGAACTCCCCGGTCTGGCAGCGGTAGAGCTGGGAGAGGATCTCGGCCTCCGCCTGACCCACCTTGTCAAACTCCACCCCGGAGGACACCAGCATCACGTCCTTATACTTCATCAGCCCGGAGCTGGCGTAGTAGCACAGGCTCAGCTTCTCCCGCACGTTCATGAACAGCTTGGAGGTGGTGGTGCCGCCGTAAATGGCGTTGGCCAGCATGAGGGCGGGATAGCCCTCGTCCCAGGCGTCGCAGCGGGTGCGGAACCCCATGGACAGCTTGCCCTGGGTCACGTCCAAAGCCTCCTCCACCCGGTGGGGAGGCTTGGGGGTCTCCCCCTTGGCGGGCCGGGGCAGGTCCAGCCGTTCCCCGCCACGGGGCAGACCGGCCAGCAGCGGGGCGAAGGCGGCCTCCACCCGCTCCGGCTCTGCCGAGCCGCAGTAGTACAGCTCCACCCGGGCCTGGGTGAGCAGGCTCTGATAGGCCGTCCACAGGCTCTGGGGGGTGACGGCCTCCACGGCGGACAGGCTGCCCAGCTTATCCACCCCAAAGGGCTCCCCGGCACACATCTCCTCCACCACCCGCAGTTGGGCGTACTGCCGCTTGTCGTTGACCTGGGCCTTGATGCGGTCGGTCAGGTTGGCCTGCTCCTGGCGGGTGTAGTCGGGGCAGAAGGCCCCGTCCTGGGTGTAGGGGTCCAGCACCAGCTGGGCCAGCAGGGCGGCGGCGGGCTCCAGCACCTGCTCCCCCTCCAGGGTGTAGGCGTCGTCCAGAAAGCTGCCCACAAAGCCCACGCACTGGGTCTCCCCCTTTTTGCGGACCATAGGCTCCAGGGAGCCGCCGTACAGCTCGTCCAGAGCGGCGGAGATGGACTCCAGATCGGGATATTGGGCGCAGCCCCGGCGGAGCACCATGGGCGTCAGGGCGTGAAGGGAGGCCCACTCCTCCTTCAGGGGGGTGAGGAAGTTCACGCCCAGCACACAGGATTTGAATTTCTTCGTCTGTACCGCGGTGAGCCAGACGCCGGGCTGTAACTGCGTTCTTGAGACCTTCATAGGCGGCGATCCGTCCTTTCTTCTTCCAACATAGCCTGCCACAATGGGCAAAGGGTATTCATCCAATTACTAGAGCTGACTGCGGTCCCGGAGCCAGCTGGGCAGGGAGCGCATTTTGATGCTGGACACCAGGCCCATGGCGGCGTACATGGTGATAACGGAGGAGCCGCCGTAGCTGACAAAGGGGAGGGTAAGCCCCACCACCGGGAAAATATACAGGCACATGCCCACGTTGACCCCCACCTGGGCGATGAGCATCCCGGCGTATCCCATGGCGATCAGGGCGCTCTGGGGGGAGCAGGCCCGGCGGGACACCCAGATGCACCGCAGGATGATGGCGGTGAGGATGGCCAGCAGCAGCACGCAGCCCACCAGCCCGAACTCCTCCCCGCACACGGCGAAGATCTCGTCGGTTTCCCGGGCGGGCAGGCTGGACTCGCTGGCGCTCTGGGTCTGGATGCCCTGGAGGTAGCCCATGCCGGTAAGGCCGCCGCTGCCGATGGCCAGGATGCTGCGGGTCTGCTGCCACCCCCGGCCCAGGGTCTGCTCGGTGATGGTGTCCTGGTTGCCGGTGAGATGGTCGATGACCACGGTGAACCGCTTCATATAATACATGTCCTTCACATGGGGCCAGATCAAAGCCAGCCCCACGGCGCACACCACGATGGCCAGCAGAAACCACCGCTTCTTCACCCCGCCCGCCCAGGCCATGAGGACGAAGATGAGCAGGTAGGTCAGACCCATGCCGAAGTCGCCGGAGGTCACCGCCACCACCCCGAACATAAAGAGGGTGTGGCCGGCGATCTGGAACACCGAGGAGGGCTTGCTGATGCCCTTCTCCTGGAGACGGCTGATCTGCCAGGCCAGCAGCATCACAAAGGTGAGCTTGGCCAGCTCGGCAGGCTGCAAATTCACGGGGAAGCCGGGGATGTGGAGCCAGCTGCGGTTGCCGTTGACCTCCACCCCCAGAGGGGTGCGCACCAGAGCGTTTATGACCAGGTTGAACCCCAGCAGCCATTTCCAGAATTTATCCACGAACAGCTCGATGTCCACTGAGGACATGAGCATATAGATGACAATGCCCATGAGGATGGCCACCGTCTGCACGATCATGCAGCGGGCGGCGTCCCCAGAGGACAGATAGCGGGTGGCGCTGAAAATGAGCACCAGGCCGAAGCAGCTGGCGGTCAGGCAGAGGGCCAGCAGCAGCCGGTCTCCCTGCTCCAGAAAGGCCCGGATGGAATCTTTTACCCAGGACAACCGCCCACCTCCTTTTCCGGGATCTCAGGCCCGCGGGTATACGGGCACCAAATTAGTTTACCATCTTTTTTGCGTTTGGTAAACAGCTGTGCTATAATCTTAGGAGATTCTTCACAAATGAAGAGGTGCCATATGGAAATCATAACCAATTCTCCGACCGAGACCGAGGCCGCCGGGGCCGCCCTGGCCCAGAAGCTGGGGCCGGGGGCGGTCATTGCCTTCACCGGCGATTTGGGGGCGGGCAAGACCGCCTTCACCCGGGGACTGGCCCGGGGCCTGGGGGTGGAGGAGCGGATCACCAGCCCCACCTTCACCATCGTCAACGAATACGAGGGGGGGCGGCTGCCCCTGTTCCACTTTGACATGTACCGCCTGGGCTCCGCCGACGAACTGTTCGACATCGGCTGGGAGGACTACCTGGCCCGGGGGGGCGTGTGCGCCGTGGAGTGGAGCGAGAACATCGACGACGCCCTGGAAGAGGACGCCATCCGGGTGGACATCCGCCGGGGGGCCAACGACGACCAGCGGATCATCACCATTACGGGAGGGGTTCAGCCATGAAGATACTTGCCCTGGAGTCCTCGGCGGTGGCCTGCTCGGCCGCCCTGTGCGAGGACGAGAAGCTCATCGCCCAGTCCTATCAGAACAACGGCCTCACCCACTCGGTGACCCTGATGCCTATGGCCACTTCCCTGCTGGCAAATTGCGGGGTGGGCCTGGAGGAGGTGGACGTCATCGCCGTGGCGGCGGGGCCGGGGTCCTTCACCGGCCTGCGCATCGGGGTGGCCGCCGCCAAGGGCCTGGCCTGGACGGGCAACAAGCCCTGCGCCCCCTGCTCCACCCTGGAGTCCATGGCCTGGAACCTGGCCCACACCGGCCTGGAGCTCTGCGCTGTCATGGACGCCCGCCGCAAGCAGGTGTACAACGCCCGCTTCTCCAGCGACGGGGAAAAGCTCACCCGCCTCACCCCAGACCGGGCCATTTCCCTGGCCGAACTGGGGGAGGAATTAAAAATCTGCGGGAAACCGCAATTACTGGTTGGAGACGGCGCGGTTTTATGCTATACTAACCTCAAAGAGCTGGGGCTGGACGTCTACCTGGCGCCCCCCCATCTGCGGTTCCAGAGCGCCTGGGGGGTTGCCCGGTGCGGTCTGGAGCTGGCTCGGCAGGGCCTGCTGGTAGACGGCACGGCCCTGGCACCCAACTACCACCGCCTCTCCCAGGCTGAACGGGAGCGGCTGGCAAAAGAACAAAACAAAGGGGAATAGCGCCATGGATATGGAAAAAGTACACATTCTGGACCACCCGCTCCTGCAGCACAAGCTGTCCATCCTCCGGGACGAGAACACCGGCGTCAAGGACTTCCGCCAGGTGGTCTCCGAGATTGCCACCCTCATGTGCTATGAGGCCACCCGGGATCTGCCCATGGAGGAAGTGGAGATCAAGACCCCCATCTGCACCGGAAAGTTCAAGACCATCGCCGGCAAGAAGCTGGCCATCGTGCCCGTGCTGCGGGCCGGCCTGGGCATGGTGGAAGGCATCCTGACCCTGATCCCCTCCGCCAAGGTGGGCCACATCGGCCTGTACCGGGACCCCGACACCCTGGAGCCGGTGGAGTATTACTGCAAGATGCCCACCGATATCGCCGAGCGCGAGGTCATCATCCTGGACCCCATGCTGGCCACCGGCGGCTCCGCCTCCGCCGCCATCCAGTTCATCAAGAACTATGAGGTCAAGCACATCAAGCTGATGAACATCATCGCCGCCCCCGAGGGCATTGAGCGGGTTCACCACGACCATCCCGACGTGGACATCTACTGCGCTGCCCTGGACGAGAAGCTCAACGACCACGGCTATATCGTCCCCGGCCTGGGCGATGCCGGCGACCGGATCTTCGGCACCAAGTAAAGACGGCTGTGAAAAAATCCTCTTCCCCCACGGGAAGAGGATTTTTTTGCGGCTTGCGTAGGGGCGGCCTGCGGCCGCCCGGCCCACCGTTTCCCGCCCCGGAACGGCGGGCGATTGATAATCGCCCCTACGGATAAACCTGTACTGTTTTCGTAGGGGCGGATGCCCACATCCGCCCGGCTACTCCTTCATCTGGGCCAGCCGCCAGCGCAGACCGGAATACCGCCGCTGCTGGCGGTCGTTGGCGGTCATGCGGGCAACCACGTCCTCGTCTCCCACCAGGATGAGCAGCTCCCGGGCCCGGGTGATGGCGGTATACAGCACCCCCCGGGTGAGGAGCATGGGGGCCCCGTCGCTCACCGACAGGATCACGGCCCGGTATTCGCTGCCCTGGGCCTTGTGGACGGTGATGGCGTAGGCGGGCTCCAGCTCCACCAGCATCTCCGGGGTGTACTCCACCAGCCGGCCCTCAAAATCCACGGTAATGATCTGCTCCCGATTGTCCACCGACAGGATCTGGCCGATGTCTCCGTTGAATACGCCCAGGCCGCTGTCGGCCCCGTCCCGCCACAGCACGTCGTAATTGTTGCGCACCTGCATGACCCGGTCCCCTTGGCGGAACACGTACTCCCCGAACCGGCGCTCCGGCTTGTCTTGCCCCGGGGGGTTTATCGCCTCCTGGATGGCCCGGTTCAGGCTGGCGGTGCCCGCCACCCGCTTACGGGTGGGGGACAGCACCTGAATCTGGTCGGCGGGTATGCCCATATTGTTGGGCAGCCGGGTCTGGATCAGCTCAATGATGGTCTCCGCCGCCCGGGCCGGGTCCTTCCGTCGGAGGAAGAAGAAGTCCCTCTTGTTTTCCCGCAGATCGGGCAGCACGCCCTGGTTCACCTGGTGGGCGTTGCGGACGATGGCGCTCTCCGCCGCCTGGCGGAAAATCTCCGTCAGCCGCACCATGGGGATGGCCCGGGAGCGGATGAGATCGGAAAACAGGTTGCCCGGCCCCACGCTGGGCAGCTGATCCGGGTCCCCCACCAGAATGAGCCGGCAGCTGTCCCGCAGGGCGGACAGCAGCCCCTGCATGAGCACAATGTCCACCATGGAGGTCTCGTCCACAATGACGGCGTCCGCCTTCAGGGGGTCGTCCTCCCCGTGGGAGAATACCAGCTTGCCGGAATGGGGGTCGTATTTGGTCTCCAGCAGCCGGTGGATGGTGTACCCCTCCGCCCCGCACAGCTCCCCCAGCCGCTTGGCCGCCCGGCCGGTGGGGGCCGCCAGGGCGGTCTCCAGCCCCAGCTGGTCGAAGAGGGCCAGCACCCCCCGCAGGGAGGTGGTCTTGCCGGTGCCCGGGCCGCCGGTGAGGAGCATCACCTGGCTGGTGGCCGCCAGGGCCACCGCCTCCCGCTGTTGGGGGGCATATACGATGCCCTGCTCGGCCTGGATGCGGTCGATGAGCTGGTCCAGCTGATGGGGCGCCACCAGCTCCCCCCGGGCCATCTCGGTAAGCCGCCAGGCCACATACTGCTCGGCCTCGTACAGGTCGTGGAGGTAGATCCCCTCCTCCCCCGCCACCTGTTCCTGGATTACCTCCCCCCGCTCCAGCAGGGTCTCCAGTGCGTCCTCCAGCTCCTCACTCTCCAGGCCGATGAGCTGGGCGGTGGCAGGCAGCAGTTTCCGCCGGGGCAGGAAGGCGTGGCCGTTGTCCAGATTGTAGGCCAGCTCGTGGAGGAGAGCGGCCTCCATCCGCTGGGGGTCGTCCCCCTCCATGCCCATGGACAGGGCCAGAGCGTCGGCGGTGGAGAACTCCACCCCCAGCTCCCCGTCCACCAGCAGGTAGGGATTGCCCCGGATGGTCTCCAGGGCCCGGTCTCCGAACCGGCGGTAGAGAGGCATGGCCAGTTGGAGGGGCACCTCGTGCTCCCCCAGAAAGGCCAGCAGCCGTCGCATCCCCATCTGGGTGCGAAAGTTCTCCCCCATGGCCAGGGCCTTCTTCCGGGTGACCCCCTTGATGCGGGTGAGCTGCTCCGGGTGCTCCTCCAGGATGGTGAGGGCATCCTCCCCGAACTCCTCTACCATCCGCCGGGCGGTGGCCGCCCCGATGCCACGGACGGCCCCGGAGGAGAGATAGTCGAAAATGGCCTTGGCGCCGGCGGGCAGCCGCCGCTCCACCGACTGGGCCTTGAACTGCTCCCCGTAGGAGGCGTGGCGGCCCCAGGCCCCCTGGACGGAGATACCCTCCCCGGGAGCCACCCCGGGCATGCAGCCCACCACCGTCACCAAAGCCCCGTCTCCCACGTCAAGACGGAGCACCGTGTAGCCGTTCTCCTCGTTCTGGTAGATGACGGCTGACACGGTGCCCTGGATGTAAGTCTGTTCCGTTTCCTGCATGGCCGCCCCTCCTTCGATTCAGGGATATCATACCATCTGGAACCGGTTTTGTCGAATGGTTTTCTAACGTTCCTGGGTCAGATAGGCCCCCAGCTGCCCCGCGGGGCAGAGCACCACGTCGGTGGCGTCGGCCAGCAGGGCGGCGGCCACCGCCTTCCCCGCCGGGTCCAGTCCTCCGTCGGCGATGACGATGGTACCCTGGAGCAGGCCGTTTTTCCGCAGCCACAGCAGGCCCTTCACCGTGTGCTCCAGCCCATCCCCCGTTCCCGACGCGGGGGTGACCGTATACACCGGACCGTCCCCCAGGCCGGGGGTCAGCAGTCTGCCCAGCAGCAGCCACCCCAGGCCCAGCAGACCCAGGGCGGACAGAAGGGCCAGGATCCCCTGTAACAGCTCATTCAAGCCCCTCACCTCCGCTCCATCCTATGCGGCGGAGGGAAAAAGGGACTCAGCCCCCCACGGTGGACACCACGACGCCGGTGGCAAAGGTCATGATAAGCCCGGCGGTAATCACCCCAAGGAAAATGGAGGGCAGGGCCTTCCGCAGGGGCATGTTCAGGAAGGAGGCCACCAGAGCCCCGGTCCAGGCCCCGGTGCCCGGCAGGGGGATGGCCACGAAGAGCCACAGGCCAATATACTTATACCGGGTCACCTTCTGGCCCTTCAGGTGGGCCTTCCGCTCCAGCTTGTCCACCACCTCGTTGAGCCTGGGGGACTTGCGGCGCATCCACAGAAAAATCCGCCGGATGTATACGATAATAAAGGGGATGGGCAGCATATTGCCAATGATGGCGGCCAGCAGAGCCTCCCCCGGCGGCAGGCCCAGGGCCGTGCCGAAGGGCACCCCGCCCCGCAGCTCGATGACGGGTACCATGGAAACCAGCATGGTAAACAGGACCTCTCCAAAATTGGTGGAGGTCAGCCACTGTAACAGTTCCAATCAAAACACCTCACAGACTGGTTTCCTATTGTATCACAACTCCGGAAAAAAAGACACTGGGCAAATTTATTTTTGTTAGACTGCACAAGGCCTTGTTCTGTTCCCTGATCGGTGGTATAATATTTTGACTATTTTGGGAAGAGAGGTTTTTACCATGACCTACAAGGAAGAATTCATCACCTTCATGGTGCGCTCCGGCGTGCTTACCTTTGGAGATTTCACCACCAAATCCGGCCGCAAGACCCCCTACTTCATCAACACCGGCAACTACAAGACGGGCGCTCAGGCCGCCAAGCTGGGAGACTATTACGCCGCCTGCATCCAGGAGAACCTGCCCGACGGGGTGACCTGCCTGTTCGGGCCCGCCTACAAGGGCATCCCCCTGGCGGTCACCGCCGCCGCCTCCCTCTACCGCAACTATGACCGGGATCTGCCCTACTGCTTCAACCGCAAGGAGGCCAAGGACCACGGCGAGGGCGGCTCCATGGTGGGCTACAAGCCCCAGGACGGGGACGACGTGGTCATCGTGGAGGATGTGGTCACCGCCGGCACCGCCGTCCGGGAGACCATCGAGCTCTTCAAGCATGTGGCCAAGGTGAACATGAAGGCCCTCATCGTCTCGGTGGATCGGATGGAGCGGGGCACCCGTGACTGCTCCACCCTGGACGAGCTGCGGGAGGACTACGGCATCGCCGTCTATCCCATCGTCACCGTTAAGGAGATCATCGCCTTCCTCCACAACAAGGAGATCGACGGCAAGGTGTATATCGACGACGAGATGAAGGGCAAGATGGAGGCATACCTGGCCCAGTACGGCGCCCGATAAGGGGCGGGGCGATGTGGGCATCGCCCCCTGCGACCGCTTTTCCTGTCCGGGGTGGATATTTTCATCCGCCTATCCCTCATCTGGTTGAAAAAGGAGGCTCCGGCCATGGGCACCCACGATGGCCACCGGCAGCGGCTGAAAACTGAATTTCTGGCCCGGCCGGACTCCTTTCCCGACCACAAGCTGCTGGAGCTGCTGCTGTTCTACGCCAACCCCCGCAGCGACACCAACCCCCTGGCCCACGAGCTGATGAACCAGTTCGGCTCCCTGGCTGGGATTCTGGACGCCAGTCCCGAGGAGCTGAAGAAGGTCAAAGGGGTGGGAGACCACGCCGTAGCCCTGTTCAAGGCCGCCAAGGAGCTGGCCGGACGGTATCTGGCCGCCCGCACCAGCATGGACGAGATCGCCCGGAACAGCCGGGACTACTACCGGCTGCTCCGTCCCCACTTTTTCGGCGCCCGGAACGAGCGGGTCTGCCTGCTCTGCCTGGACGGCAAGCACAAGGTGCTGGGGGTGCGCAAGCTGACCGAGGGCAATGTCAACGCCGTCCACGTCACCACCCGGCTCATCGCCGAGGCCGCCCTGGGCCTCAACGCCTCGGCGGTGGTGCTGGCCCACAACCATGTGTCAGGCATCGCCTTTCCCTCGGACGACGACGTGGCCACCACCCTGAGCCTGGCCCCCTTCCTGGCCCGGATAGGCGTGGAGCTGCTGGACCATGTGATCTTCGTGGACGACGATATGGTGTCCCTCCGGGACAGCGGATTTTACAAGCCCTAAGGGCGGGGTTTCCCCGCCCTTTTTTCTCCCCGGCAGTTGCATTAGAACAAATGTTTTGATACAATACCCCTGCGAGGTGATGGTATGCCCAAATTTGAAGTGGTCAGCGAATACAAGCCCGCCGGCGACCAGCCGGAGGCCATCGCCGCCCTGGCGGCGGGCATTGAGAACGGCCTGGACGAGCAGACCCTGCTGGGGGTCACCGGCTCGGGCAAGACCTTCACCATGGCCAAGGTCATCGAGGCGGTCCAGCGGCCCACCCTGGTGCTGGCCCACAACAAGACCCTGGCCGCCCAGCTGTGCGCCGAGTTCAAGGAGTTTTTCCCCCACAACGCGGTGGAGTATTTCGTCTCCTACTACGACTACTACCAGCCCGAGGCCTATATCCCCCACACCGACACCTTCATTGAGAAGGATTCCGCCATCAACGAGGAGATCGACCGGCTGCGGCTGGCGGCCACCGCCTCCCTGATGGAGCGGCGGGACGTGATCGTGGTGTCCTCGGTGTCCTGCATCTACGGCCTGGGGGAGCCGGAGGATTTTGCTAAAATGATGGTCTCCCTCCGGGTGGGGGCCACCCTGGAGCGGGACGAACTGCTGCGCAGGCTGGTGGACATCCGCTACGAGCGCAACGACATCGCCTTTGAGCGGAATATGTTCCGGGTCCGGGGGGACACGGTGGAGATTTTCCCCGCCTATTGGAAGGACTCCGCCATCCGGGTGGAGTTCTTCGGGGACGAGATCGACCGCATTTCCGAGATCAACGTGGTCACCGGGGCGCCTATCCGGCGGCTGAACACCATCCCCATCTGGCCCGCCACCCACTACGTCACCCCCAAGGAGAAGATGGACGCCGCCGTCCAGGAGATCTACCGGGAGCTGGAGGAGCGGGTGGCCTTCTTTGAAAAAGAGGGTAAGCTCATCGAGGCCCAGCGCATCAAGCAGCGCACCATGTACGACGTGGAGATGATGCAGGAGCTGGGCTACTGCACCGGCATTGAGAACTACTCCCGGGTGATCGAGGGCCGGCCCGCCGGGTCGCCCCCCCATACCCTGCTGGACTACTTCCCCAAGGATTTTGTCCTCTTCATCGACGAGAGCCACGTGACCCTCCCCCAGGTGCGGGCCATGTACAACGGGGACCGGGCCCGGAAAACCTCCCTGGTGGACTACGGCTTCCGCCTCCCCTGCGCCTTTGACAATCGGCCCCTGAAGTTCGAGGAGTTCCAGAAGCGGCTCAACCAGGTGGTGTATGTGTCCGCCACCCCCGGCGAGTACGAGCGGGAGCGGTCGGGCCAGATCGTGGAGCAGGTGATCCGCCCCACCGGCCTGCTGGACCCCCGCATCGAGGTGCGGCCGGTGGAGGGCCAGATCGACGACCTCATTGGGGAGATCAACGACCGCACCGCCCGAAAGGAGCGGATTTTGGTAACCACCCTCACCTAGAAGATGGCGGAGGACCTCACCGCCTACCTCACCAACGCGGGCATCAAGGTACGGTATATGCACCACGACATCGACACCATCGAGCGCATGGAGATTATTCGGGACCTGCGGCTGGGCACCTTCGACGTGCTGGTGGGTATCAACCTGCTGCGGGAGGGCCTGGACCTGCCGGAGGTCTCGTTGGTGGCCATCCTGGACGCTGACAAGGAGGGCTTCCTGCGCAGTGAGACCTCCCTCATCCAGACCATCGGACGGGCGGCCCGCAACGCCGACGGCCTGGTCATCATGTACGCCGACACCATCACCCCATCCATGGCCCGGGCCATGGACGAGACGGAGCGGAGACGGGCCAAGCAGGACGCCTTCAACCAGGAGCACGGCATCGTGCCCAAGACCGTCATCAAGTCGGTGCGGGACGTCATCGACCTGTCCGAGGACAAGGGGGAGCTGCCCCACTCCAAAAAGGCCCTGTCCAAGAAGGAGCGGGAGGCCGCCATTGCCAAGCTGGAGAAGGAGATGCGGGAGGCCTCCAAACGGCTGGAGTTCGAGTACGCCGCCGTCCTCCGGGACCGCATCATCGAGCTGCGGGGCCAGGGGTGATGGTTGGCCCCGCCCGCAGGCCCAACCGCCTGCCCAAATTCGACTACAGCCAGGCGGGGTACTATTTTGTGACCATATGTACCCATCAAAAGCAGCCGCTGTTCTGGCTGCCTCGGCGGGCGGGGCGGGGGACCCCCCCAACGGACAGGGCATCCCAGCACCATACGGTGGGGCACAACACGGTACAACAAT
>CASEOA010000049.1 GCA_949289455.1 uncultured Eubacteriales bacterium | reverse complement strand
GCTGCTCACAGAAAACCCATACGCCCTTGAAGGCGGCGGTATCGCTACTATTGAAAGCCATTTGATTGCTCTCCTTTCAATCAGATAATGTGCTTGTCGTTGAGGATGGAGACCAGCTTGTCCACGGTCGCCTTGTCGGCGCCCTCCATCATCATACCGGCGCCCTTCACCGGGGGGGAGAAGGACTTATACACATTGGTGGGAGAGCCTTTCAGACCGATGGTGTCCACATCGATGAGGGGATCGTCCTTCAGGGTCTCATAGTTGTAGATCTCCAGAGGCTTCTGGTAGCACTCCATGATGCCGCCCACGCTCATGTAGCGGGCGTCGTTGAGCTCCTTCACGCAGGTCAGCAGGCAGGGGGTCTGGACCTTGATGGTCATGTAGCCGTCCTCCAGCAGACGCTTGACGGTGACGGACTTGCCCTCCACGGCGATCTCGGCCACATAGGAGACCTGGGGCAGGTGCAGCTTCTCGGCGATCTGGGGACCCACCTGAGCGGTGTCGCCGTCGATGGCCTGACGGCCGCAGAACACGATGTCGTCGTCCTCCACGCCCACCTTCTTGATGGCGGCGGCAAGGATCTGGGAAGTGGCGTAAGTATCGGAACCGCCGAACTCACGGGCGGAGACCAGCACGGCCTCGTCGGCGCCCATGGCCAGCAGCTCGCGGAGCATGCCCTCAGCGGGAGCGGGGCCCATGGAGATCACCACGACCTTGCAGCCGGTGGCGTCCTTGATACGAAGAGCAGCCTCAACAGCGGCCAGGTCGTCGTGGTTGGTAATGGTGGCCATAGCGGCACGATCCATGGTGCCGTCTTCCTTCACCGCCACCACGCCGGAGGTATCCGGGACCTGCTTGACACAAACAATGCATTTCATAGCGATAATTTCCCTCCAGTTCCGTCTTAGTTGATGCCCAGGTTGGCGGCGATAACCATGCGCTGAACCTCGCTGGTGCCCTCGTAGATCTCGGTGATCTTGGCGTCGCGCATCATGCGCTCCACGGGGTACTCACGGGTGTAGCCGTAACCGCCGAACAGCTGCACGCAGCGGCGGGTCACGTCGGAAGCCACCTCGGCGGCATGCAGCTTGGCCATGGCAGCGTCCATGGTGTAGGGCTCATGGTTCTGCTTCTTCATGGCGGCGGAATACACCAGCCACTTGGCAGCCTCGGTCTTGGCGTACATGTCAGCCAGCTGGAACTGGGTGTTCTGGAACTGGGAGATGCGGCGGCCGAACTGGACGCGCTCCTTGGTGTACTTGATGGTCTCTTCGATGGCGCCCTCGGCCAGGCCCAGAGCCTGGGAGGCGATGCCGATACGGCCGCCGTCCAGGGTCTTCATGGCGATACCGAAGCCCTTCCCCTGCTTGCCCAGGAGACGGTCGGCGGGAATGGTGCAATCCTCCATGATCAGCTCGCAGGTGGAGGAACCCTTGATGCCCATCTTCTTCTCGTGCTTGCCCACGGAGAAACCGGGATCGGTGCGCTCCACGATGAAGGCGGAGATCTCCTTCTTCTTGCGGCCGCGCTTGTCGGTGAGGATGTTGGTGATGGCGAAGATGACGAACACGTTGGCATAACCGGCGTTGGTGATGAAGATCTTGGAGCCGTTGAGCACCCAGTCGCCGTTCTCGTTCTTCACGGCGGTGGTCTGCTGGCCCTGGGCGTCGGTGCCGGCGCCGGGCTCGGTCAGACCGAAGGCGCCGATCCACTCGCCGGAGCACAGCTTGGGCAGATACTTCTGCTTCTGCTCCTCGGTGCCGTTCTCATAGATGGGAGCGCAGCACAGAGAGGTGTGGGCGGAGATGATAACGCCGGTGGTGCCGCAGACCTTGCTCATCTCCTCCACGGCCATGACGTAGCTGAGCACGTCGGCGCCAGCGCCGCCGTACTCCTTGGGGAAGTAGATGCCCATCATGCCCAGCTTGGCCATCTTCTTCACGGTCTCCTCGGGGAACGCCTCGTTCTCGTCCACCCACTCGGCCAGGGGCTTGACTTCGTTCTCGGCGAAGTCACGGTACATCTTGCGGAGCATTTCCTGCTCTTTGGAAAGGTGCAGATCCATTTGTTGCCTTCCTCCTAAGATATGTATTTCAGAACGAGCGGGCGGGAGTGGTTTGGGCTCCCGCCCGTCGTTACACGCGGTATATCCGACCGCAGATCCCAGGGATTACTTCCGGTAGTCGTAGAAGCCGATGCCGGTCTTGCGGCCCAGCTTGCCGGCGCGGACCATCTTCCGCAGCAGCAGGGAAGCGCGATACTTGGGATCGTGGGTCTCGTTGTACAGGGTGTCCATAATGGCCAGGCACACGTCCAGGCCCACCAGATCGCCCAGAGCCAGGGGGCCCATGGGGTGGTTGGCGCCCAGCTTCATGGCGGTGTCAACACCCTCAACGGAGGCCACGCCGGTGTACACCAGGTCGATGCCCTCGTTGATCATGGGGATCAGGATCTTGTTGACCACAAAGCCGGGGGCCTCGTTGACCTCAACGGGCTCCTTGCCGATCTCCACGGCCAGATCGCTGATGGTCTTGAAGGTCTCGTCGGAGGTGTGAGCGCCCCGGATGACCTCCACCAGCTTCATGACGGTGGCGGGGTTGAAGAAGTGCATGCCGATGAACTTGTCGGCCCGCTTGGTGGCGGCGGCAATGGCGGTGATGGAGATGGAAGAGGTGTTGGAGGCCAGGATGGTCTCGGGCTTGCACAGGCTGTCCAGCTCGGCAAAGATGCTCTTCTTGATGTCCAGATTCTCGATGGCAGCTTCCACCACCAGGTCGGCATCGGCGGCGGCGGCGAGCTCGGTGGTAAAGCTCATGTGGGCCAGGATGTCGGCCTTCTTGGCCTCGTCCATCTTGCCCTTGGCAACCAGCTTGTCCAGGCCCTTGTTCAGGCGGGCCTCGGAGGCCTTGATGATGTCGTCGTTGATGTCGCGGACGACCACGTCAAACCCCTTCTTGGCAAAAACCTGAGCAATGTCCAGGCCCATGGTGCCGCCGCCGATCACAACAATCTTTTTCATGGCTATGTACCTCCAATAATCAAATCTATTTTAAATAGGATGGCGTCAATGCTTACTTGTTCTGGAAATGTTTTTCCGCTCTCTTTTCCAGGAACGCGCCCATGCCCTCGTCCTTGTCGGCGGTGCCGCAGCAGACGCCGAAGGCCTCGGCCTCAAAGGCGGAGCCGGTGGCGATGTCGGTCTGCATGCCCATGCGGATGCAGCGCTTGGACTCCTGCACGGCGATCTGGGCGTTGGCGCAGATGGCGTTGGCCAGCTCCATGGCCTTGGGCATCAGCTCCTCGGGGGGATAGACCTCGCTGACCAGGCCGATGGCCTTGGCCTCGTCGGCCTTGATAACCTTGGCGGTGAGGATCAGCTCCATGGCCTTGGAGATGCCCACGATCCGGGGCAGACGCTGGGTGCCGGCGAAGCCGGGGGTAATGCCCAGGCCCACCTCGGGCTGGCCGAACTTGGCCTTCTCGCTGGCCAGGCGGATATCGCAGGCCATGGACAGCTCGCAGCCGCCGCCCAGGGCAAAGCCATTGATAGCGGCGATGACGGGCTTGGCCATGTTCTCCAGCTTCAGGAACACGCCGCCGCCGTGAACGCCGAACTTCTTGCCGTCGATAGAGGAGAAGCCCTTCATCTCGCCGATGTCGGCGCCCGCCACAAAGGAGCGGCCCGCGCCGGTGAGGATCATCACATAGATCTCATCGTCGGCAGCCACCTGGTCGATGACGGCGTCCAGGTCGCTGAGCACCTGGCTGTTCAGCGCGTTCAGCGCCTCCTGCCGGTCAATGGTGACCACGCCAACATGGCCCTGCTTCTCCAGCTTCACAAATCCCATTTCCTGTGCCTCCTTACTTGTCGATCCCAGTATGTTTGTTATTATTTTAACAAATTCCCTCCTAAATAGTATACCTCTTCTCAGCATAACAGGCAAGTAGGTTAGGAGAAAATTTCGTTATTTTTTTATCAAATTTTATAGGGAAGCTGCACAAGCACATTTTGATCTGGTTCCTTTTCTCTGGCAGGAAGCTGCAAACTTTCCGGTTTACCTCCGGAACGCATATCCCCTTCCTCCATTCGCCCGCCATCACAGCAGCCGGGGCGGGACGGCGGACTCCAGCGGCAGGCAGATCAGGGCGTCCCCCTGCCGCCGGGCCTCAGAAAAGTCCACCCCAATGATCCCGCCGCCGTCATAGGTCTTGTAATAATAGGCGCCGGCGGCGGGGCTGATACAGCAGGCATAACGGGTGATGTCCCACTTGCCCTCCGGCGTGCGCACCGCCCCCCGAACCATGGCCACCGAGTCCAGGATATGAAAGAACTGGCTAACGGCGGGGCCTTCCTCCGCCGGACAGACGCTGTTCCATCTGTGGAAGGCCGCCCGTACATAGCGGGAGGCGGGGGAGCAGTCCCCCGGCAGGCCCAGGCCCCCCATCCCCTGTCCAAAGAAACTCAGCCCCGGCGCGCCCAGCCGGTTGTCCGGATTGGCGGGAGACAAGCCCTGATATTGGCACAGGTTGGCCTGGTGAAAGGGAAAGGGAGGCTCGTTGGTGAGCACCCCTACTGGATCGTCATACAGACGCAGGCCCTCCGCCGTGGGCTCTGCCACCACCGTCCGTTTCCCGTCGGACAGGTGCCAGTGGAGGGGGGCGCAAGGCATGTCCGGCAGGAAGGGCACATCCAGGAGCCGGACCCGGCGCAGCTGTTCCACCGCCTGGTCCACCGTCTCGCAGGTACCCAGCAGCCAGGGGATGAGCTCATAGGGTCCGGCCGGGATGCCTTCCGCCGGCCCGCAGGGATAGCGGGCGCTTTGGGGGAAGTTGAGCCCCGCCAGATAGAGCCCCTTCTCGTTCATAGCCTCGGCGTACAGCGGCCAGCCCGCCGCCACCGCAGCCATGCCGATGAGGGCATAGTGCCGCTCCAGGGTGGGCATTTTCTTGAATGTCAGGGGAAATTCTCTGGGGGTAATGACCACCTGTTGGCCAAAATCATATTCCAGGTCCAGATTGCGGCCAAAATACGGGGTCTGTCCGGTAAACACAAGGCTGGTGCACATGGGGTTGCCTCCTCTGCGGAATGTGGGCTTAGTATGCGGACTGGCGCCGGTTCTATCCCCGGCCCAGCGCCGAAAGGGCAGCCGGTGTACCGGAAAAAGCTGTCCAAGGCAAGGAATTTTCCTCAGGCAAAGAAAGGGTTTGCCATATAACTATAGCAAACCCTCTCTTCTTATTGTAGCGTTTTCATCAACCGCACTTGGAATAGCCGCAGTCCCGGCAGGTGACGCAGCCTCCCTCGTGCTCCAGCCGGGAGCCGCACTCCGGGCAGAACTTGGCCAGCTTGGCCTCGGCGGGTGTCATCCCCGGGCGGGGAATGGCGGCCGCCTTGGCGGCGGCGCTGATGGGGGCGGGCACCGGCTCATGAGGCTGGCTGGACACCTTGAGCACCTTCTCCAGGGCCTTGGCAATGGCGTCGGGGCAGGAGGTCACCGGCACCCCGGGCTGCCGCAGGCAGGAGGGACAGCGGATACCCTTGAGCTGCTGGATGATCTCCTTGGGGTCCATACCGGAGCGGATGCCCACGCTGACCAGGCGGGCGGTAGCCTCGCTCTGGCTGGGGCAGCCTCCGGCCCGGCCGGTGTTGGTGAACACCTCGCAGATGCCGTTCTCGTCGTAGTTGACGGTGATATACAGGTTGCCGCAGCCGATGCGCACCTTCTCGGTAAAGCCGGTGGTCACGGCAGGCCGGGGCCGGGGCAGGATGTGGCCGTACTCCTCCTGGGGCACCCGGCATTCCTGGCACACCGGGCCGGCGGCAGGGGCCTCCTTGCCGTCGTTGACCTTGCCAATGTTAAGCACCTGCTCGTTCCGGCTGCCGTCCCGGTAGATGGTGGTGCCCTTGCACCCCAGGGTGTAGGCCAGGCGGTAGACCTCGGCCACCTCGGCCTTGGTGGCGGAATTGGGGAAGTTCACCGTCTTGCTGACGGCGTTGTCGGTGTACTGCTGGAAGGCGGCCTGCATCTTCACATGCCAGATGGGGGACACGTCGTGGGCGCAGACAAACACCCGCTTGATGTCCTCTGGGATGCCCTCCACATGGGCCAGGGAGCCCTGCTCCACGATCTTGCGCATGAGCTCCTCGGAGTAGATCCCCGCCTCCACCAGCTTGTCCTTCAGGATCTGGTTGGTCTCGATCAGGTGGGTGCCGTCCATCACGTTGCGGATATAGGCGTAGGCAAATACCGGCTCCACCCCGCTGCTCACCCCGGCGATAATGGACAGGGTGCCGGTGGGGGCGATGGTGGTGACGGTGGCGTTGCGGAGGGGCGGCCCCTCCCGGTAGATGCTCTGGTCAAAGAGGGGGAAGGCGCCCCGCTCCTCCGCCAGCCGCTGGCTCTCCTGGTGGCCGATGGTGTTGATGGTGTCCATGATCTCGGCGGCCAGAGCCACGCCCTCCTCGCTGTTGTAGGGCACCCCCATATACAGCAGCATATCGGCAAAGCCCATGACCCCCAGGCCGATCTTCCGGGTAGAGCGAGTCATCTTGTCGATCTCGGGCAGGGGGTACTGGTTGACCTCGATGACGTTGTCCAAAAAGTGGACGGCGGTGCGGATGGTGCGCTCCAGCTTGGCCCGGTCCAGTACCCAGCCCGCCACCGTCCGGGTGATGTGGTTGACCAGGTTGATGGAGCCCAGGTTGCAGCTCTCGTAGGGCAGCAGGGGCTGCTCCCCGCAGGGGTTGGTGGACTCGATCTCCCCCTGGCCGGGGACGGCGTTATCCCGGTTCAGCCGGTCCAGGAAGATGATCCCCGGCTCGCCGGTCTGCCAGGCGGACTGGACGATGGCCTCAAAGACCTCCCTGGCCTTGAGCTGGCCGGTGACCCGGCCGGTGGCGGGGTCCACCAGGTCGTACATCCCGCCGTTGCTCACCGCCTCCATAAAGGTCTCGGTGACCCCCACGGAGATGTTGAAGTTGGTGATCTCGCTGGTGTCGTTCTTGCAGGTGATAAACTCCATGATATCCGGGTGATCCACCCGCAGGATGCCCATATTGGCCCCCCGGCGGGTTCCCCCCTGCTTCACCGCCTCGGTGGCGGCGTTGAACACCTTCATAAAGGAAATGGGGCCGCTGGCCACCCCGCCGGTGGAGTTCACCGTGGAGCCCTTGGGCCGCAGCCGGGAAAAGGAAAAGCCGGTGCCCCCGCCGCTCTTGTGGATAAGGGCGGCGTTCTTGATGGCGTCGAAAATGTCCTCCATGGAGTCGGCCACCGGCAGCACAAAGCAGGCCGACAGCTGGCCCAGAGGCCGGCCGGCGTTCATCAGTGTGGGGGAATTGGGCAGAAAGTCCAGGTTGGTCATCATGTCGTAAAACGCCCGGGCGGTGCCTACCACGTCGGCCTTGGGGTCAAAGTGCCGGTCCCCCTCGGCGATGGCGTTGGCCACCCGGCGGAACAGCCCGTCCACCGTCTCTGTGGGGTTACCCGCCTCGTCCTTGGCCAGATAGCGCCGCTCCAGCACCGCCTTGGCGTTTTCAGAAATTGGCATATACATCTCCTCCGTCATTTCATCTCATACAAGCACAAGATATTGTATCACGAAAAAGAGAGATGTCAATATGTCCGATTTCTTGCCCTGACGGCCCCGGCCTGCTATAATGTGACCGGAAACCCTAGCGCCCGTATGGGCCGGAGGATTTTCCCCCGGTTCCCGAACCGGGACATCCGGTTTTTACATTTCATTTTTGTGCGAGGGGACGGAATGAACCAGCCTTTCCCGGAGCGGCCCGACCTGCTCCGCGCCCACTGCCAGCGGTTTTCCCGGCTGGGCTGGGCCCTGTTCGCCCAGATGGCCGCCATGCTGGCCGTCCAGCTGGGGGCGGGGCTGCTGCTGCCCCTGCTGGCGCCCTCCTGGCGGACCTCTCCCCTGTTTCTGTGGTGCCTGTCGGTGGGCTCGGCCTACGGGGCGGGGGTGCCCGCCTTCTGCCTGGTCCTCCGGGGTACCCCCGGAGCGGCGGACAAACCCGTCCGCCCCTGTACCCCCCGGGACTTTCTCCGGTGGCTTGTCATTACCCTTGGGGTGGTGTACGCCGCCAATCTGGTAACTCTGATGCTCACCCATCTCATCGGACAGCTCCGGGGCGCCCCGGTGGTCAACCCGGTGGACTCTCTCAACGGCTACCCGGTGATCCTCAACCTGCTGCTGGGATGCGTCATTGCCCCGCTGGCAGAGGAGTATCTGTTCCGGGGCCTGCTGCTGGACCGGCTGCGGCCTTACGGCGACCGGTTTGCCATCCTGGCCTCCGCCCTGTGCTTCGGCCTGTTCCACGGCACCCTGAACCAGCTGCTCTACGCCGTTGGGGTGGGAATGCTCCTGGCCTATGTGACCCTGTATACCGGCCGGCTGCGGTACACCATGCTGCTCCACGCCCTGCTCAACTTTACCTCGGTGGGGCTGGTGCCCCTGCTGGATCTGTGGGGCCAGACCGGTGAGGCCCTGCTGGACCTGCTGGTCCTGGGCTCCATGGTGGTGGGCCTCCCCCTCTTCCGGTCGGAATTCCGCCGGACCCCGCCGGACCCCGGCTCGGTGTCCCTGTCCACCGGGTGGAAGTGGCGTCTCTTCTTTGAAAATCCAGGGATGCTCTTCTTCTGTATCCTGTCGGTCTTGCTCATCTGCTTCAATCTGGGTTGAACAGCCGCCGGAGGGGCAGGCCCTGGGCCTGGAGGGCGGCCAGGTAGAGCACCCCGCAAAAGAGGGCGCACCCGCCCATGGCGGGCAGCTCCCCCACCCCGCTGTCCAGCAGAACGTGATACAGCAGGTTGCCGGTAAGACCCATCAGCAGGGCTGACAGCCCCGGGGCTGTCAGCCAGGGGAAGAGTCTGGCCCTCATGCCGGCGGCCCGGCGCACCTGGAGCCAGTTCAGCCCCGCCCCCAGGGCGGCGGAGGCCACAAAGCCTACGGCGTAGCCCTTGACCCCAACCCCCGGCGCGCCCAGCAGCACATAGGTACAGGCCAGCTGCAACCCGCCGGACAGCAGGGAGTTTCGGGCGGCGGCCCTCTGGCGGCCCAGGCCGTTGAGGGCGGAGCCCAGCACCCCCTGCCAGCAGGACAGCAGCACCCCTACTGCCAGGGGGAGGAGATACCGCCCCGCCCCCTCCTCCCGGAACAGGAGGGTCCCCAACTGGGGCCCGATCACCACCAGCAGGGCCAGGGCGGGAAAGAGGAGCACTGAGGCGGCGGTCATGGCCCGGTGGATGCGGCGGCGCACCACCGCCCCGTCCCCCAGGGCGGCCCCCTGGGCCAGCCCGGGCATGAGCACCAGCCCCAGAGCCCCGATCAGGGCAGTGGGCAGGCAGAGCATGGGGATGGTCATGCCGCACAGCACGCCGAACTCCGCCATAGCCTCCCCCACATCCGCCCCGGCGGCCACCAGCCGCTGGGGGATAAGCACCGCGTTGGCCGAGCCCATCAGATTGCCCAGCAGGCTGGTAAACCCCACCGGCAGGGCGATGGCCAGAATCTTCCGGTCGGTCTGTGCCGGGGTAAGGGCGCTGGGCCCCACCCCCGCCAGCCGCCGCCGGGCCAAAGTCACCAGGGTGAGGGCGGAAAAGACCTCGCAGCAGATCATGCCCAGCACGATGAGAGCCACCGACCGCTCCGGGTTCTGGGGCAGGAAGAGCACCAGCAGTCCCAGCACCGCTATGGCCCGGATGACCTGCTCGCACAGTTCCACCAGAGCGGGCGGACCCACCCGGCCCCCGCCGTAGAAAAAGTGCTTGTGGAGGTTTTCCACCCCGGTGAGCAGCACGCAGGGCAGCAGGAGCAGCAGGCCGGTCTGGGTGCGGGCGTCCCCCAGCAGATACACCGAAATGGGATCGTACAGCAGGGCGGTGACTCCCGCCAGAGCGGCGAACAGCAGCAGGAAGCAGCCCAGGCACCGGCGGAGCACCTGCCGTACTGTCCCCCAATCCCCCCGGGCGGAATAGCTGGCCGTCAGGTTGGACACCGCAGCCGTCAGCCCCACCGCCGTCAGGGACAGGAGCACCGAATATACCGGCATGATGAGCTGATACAGCCCCATGACCTCCGCCCCGATGAGCCGGGAAAGGAGAATCCGGTACACAAACCCCAAACATTGCCCGGCGATCCCGGTGCCGGTGAGCACCAGAGTGCCGTATACCATGGACGTGCGCCTCGGCTTCATCCGCGTCTCCCCCTTCCGCGTCCTCTTTTACTGTATTCGGAAGGGGTTGTCCCCATACGAGGAGAAATCCTTTGACAAACAAAGGCATCTGGGCTATGATAGTACTTGCTTGTTTTAGCGAATTGCAGTATAAAAGCGAGGAATCCCCATGATTGCCACCGTCATCAATGTGGTCCTGATCCTGCTGGGCAGCGTTCTGGGCCTGCTGTTCAAAAACCGTATCAGCCCCCGGTTTGCCTCAGGGCTCACCTTTGCCTTGGGCCTGTGCGTGCTGGGCATCGGCATCTCCAGCATGATCGGCACGGCGGACACCCTGTGCGTCATCGTGTGCATGGTCATCGGCACTTTGCTGGGGGAGTTCATCAACATTGAAAAGCGGATGGACGGGGTGGGCACCCTCCTCCGGCGGAAGCTCATCCGGGGGGAGGGCAACAGCCGGTTTGTGGAGGGGTTTGTCAACGCCTCGGTGCTTTTCTGCGTGGGCGCCATGGCCATCAACGGCTCCATGGAGGCGGGCATGAACGGCAACTACGATATCATCATCTCCAAGGCGGTGATCGACGGGGTGACCTCCATCACCTTCGCCGCCGCCATGGGGGTAGGGGTGGCCTTCTCCGCCCTGCCCATCCTGGTATATCAGGGCGGATTGACCTTGATTTTCAGCGCCGTGGGCCAGGGCATGGACCCGGCGGTGGTCACCGAGATGAGCGCCGTGGGGGCCACCATCATCGTGGGCATCGGCATCAATATGCTGGGCCTGTCCCAGGAAAAGCTGCGGGTGGGCAACATGCTGCCCGCCATCTTCCTCCCCCTGGCCTACCTCCCCCTCCGGGACTGGCTGGCCGGGCTGGTGGGATAACCAAACGAAAAATCCCGCCGTGGAATCGTCAGATCCACGGCGGGATTTTTTTGCGGCTCAGCGCACGGTAAAAGTGGCATAGGCCACATAGACCACGTTGTCCAGCCCTTCCGCCAGAGAGTAGGTGGGGTCGCTGGACACCAGGGAGGCGGCGGTCTTCGCCAGCCCGGCTCCACGGGCGGCCCCCTGGGCCAGCTGGCAGATGGCGGCGGCCATGGCCTCATAGTCCTGCTTGACGGTGCCCGTCATCATGCCCTGGGCGATGAGGGCCTGGGCGGCAGGGGTGGCGTCCACCCCGAACACCGGGATGGTCTTGCCCCCGATATCGCCGGTGTTGAACCCCACCGCCTGGAGGGCTGTAATGGCCCCCTGGGCCATCTCGTCGTTGTTGCAGATCACCAGCTCGATCATGTTCCCCTTTTCCTGGGTGAATCGGGTCAGGTTCTCCGCCATGTAGGCCTGGGCGGCCTCCGCCGACCAGGCGCCGCTCTCATCCGCCTGGAAGCTGTAGGTGCCCTCCGGATCGAAGTAGATCAGCTCCGGCCGTCCACCCTCGGTGAGCAGCCGGTTGGCGTTCTCCACGCTGTACTGGGTTCGGTAGATGGCCTCCACATTGTCGGTCTCCCCCTGGAGCAGGGCGTAGGTGATAATCCCGTCCCCGTTCAGGTCCACCTGGTCATAATGGTTGAGCAGGTACTTGCCGATCATCTCCCCCTGGAGGCGGCCAGCCTGGGTGGGGTCGGTGCCCACATAGGCCACCACATTCTCATAGGCCTCCGCCCCCAGCAGGGCGCCCGCCCCGTCCTTCGCCTCCACCGGCCGGTTGAAGAAGATGACTTGGGCCCCGGCGGCAGCCGCCTTGTCCAGAATGGCCTGGGCCGCCTGCTGGTCGCCGCTGGATACCAGGTTTACCGCCAAAATAGCGCACCCGTCCTCCAGGGCGGCGTCCACCGCCTGGTCTTGGGTCTGCTGGTCGTTGCCGCAGTCGTAGTCCAGGTAGGTAAGCCCGGCCTCCTCCAGCCCCGTGTCCAGCGCCTGACGCACGCTGGTGAGATAGGTGTCCTGGTAGTCGTAGTAGAGCACCGCCACCTTTCCGGCCTCCAGCTCCGGCGGGGCGCTGGGGGTATCGGTGACGCCGGGCGTCTCCTGCTGGGTTCCCACGCCGCAGCCCGTCAGACCGGCGGCCAGGGTGCCGGCCAGCAACAGGGCGGCAAATCTGTTGTGTTTCATGGCAGTTCCTCCTTGGGACGGCAGCGGTGGAAGGGACTTGCCCGGCTGGGGCCGGCCGCTCAGTTGAACTTGTAGATCTTCCGGGCCAGGCGGTAGAGCTTCACCGACAGCTTGCGGCCCTGATAGCCGGGGATGTTGCAGGCAAAGGACAGGGAGCGGTACTTGAACTTGTGATACAGCCCCACGTCGGTGTGGCGCAGCTCCTCCCACAGCTGGGTCTTTTTGCCCAGGGCCTCGGGGGTGCCGTCCAGGATGAGGAAGATGGAGGAGATGGTCATCATCATGGACAGGTAGGCGGTCATGTACCGGGCCAGCTTGGGCTGCTCCTGGCGGAGCTTGTTCAGGTTGTGGCTCTGGAGCATCAGGCGGGTGACCCGCAGCTGCTGGTCTACCCGGCTCACCATCACCGACTCGTTGACGCTCTGATCCGCCCGGCCGATGAAGTAGCGGTACAGGTCGATGTCCATGTAGTAGATCCGCTTCACAAAGGGCAGGGGCTGGTAGACAAAGATATTGTCCACATAGAAGGTATGCTTGGGCAGCTCCAGCCCGCAGTCCCGCAGCAGCTGGGTGCGGTAGATCACGCTGTGCATCAGCAGGAACTGGGAGGGGCGGAACCGGCCCATCCGGCTCCAGGAAAAAATCTTCTCGGTGGGGAACACGTTGGTGTAGCGGATCACCTTCTGGGTGTTGTCCTCCACGTGCTCATACACATAGTTGGCAATGAACAGGTCCACCGGCTTCTCCATCTGGGCAAACTTCCGCAGCTTGGCCAGGGCCTTCTGGAGGGCGTCGGCGTCCACCCAGTCGTCGGAGTCCACCACCTTGTAATAAAACCCGGTGGCATGGCGCAGGCCCTGGTTCACCCCCTCGCCATGGCCTCCGTTCTCCTGGTGGATGGCCCTGACGATGTCGGGGTACTGGGCGGCGTAGCGGTCGCAGATGGCGGCGGTATCGTCCTTGGTGGAGCCGTCGTCCACCAGGATGATCTCGATATCCTCCCCGCCGGTGAGCAGGGTCTCCACGCAGTGCTCCATATAGGCGGCGGAGTTATAGCAGGGGACGGCAAAGGTAATGAGCTTTGACATAACTGTTCCTCACTTCAGCAGATCGTCACACAGCGCCATGGCCCGGGCGGCGATGGCGTCCATGTTGTAATACTTGTACTCGGCCAGCCGGCCCAGCAGGTGGAAGTTGGGGAACCGGTCGGTCTCCCCCTGGTAGCGGCTGTACAGGGCGTTGTTCTCCGGATTGATGATGGCGTAATAGGGGATCTCCCCCTCCGCCCCGGTGTAAGCCCGGGAGTATTCCTTCATGATGGTGGTGACCCCGGGCAGCTGCTGGCCGGTGAGATACTTGAACTCAGTGATGCGGGTATAGGGCTGGTCCATGGTGTAGTTCACCGTGCCGTGGCTCTGCCACCAGTCCACCGGGTGGGTCTCAAACTGGAAGTCCAGGGTGCGGTAGGGCAGCCGGCCGTACTTGCAGCCGAAGAGCTCATCCACCGCCCCGGTGTAAATGATGGTACCCTCAAAGGGGACGCCGTCCAGCAGCACCTGATCCCCCTCCAGTCTTACCCGGCTGGCGGCGTCCGTCCCCAGCTCCAGGGTGATGTCCGGGTGGTCCAGCATCCGCTGAAACATGGGGGTGTACCCCTCCAGAGGCATCCCCTGGAACACGTCCTGGAAGTACCGGCTGTCCTCCGACAGGAACACAGGCACCCGGGCGGTGGTGTTGGGGTCGATCTCCTCCGGCTTCTGGCCCCACTGCTTCATGGTATAGTGCACAAACACATGCTCATACACATAATCGGCCAGGGCGGCGATTTCCGGGTCGGAATTTTTGCGCAGCTCCAGGATGGTCACCTTGTTCTCCCGGCCGTATTCGGCAATGAGCCGGCGGGACAGGCTGGCCGCCTTCTCCCGGCCAAAGGCCAGCTCCATGGAGATCAGGTTGAAGGGCACCGGCATCTCCAGCCGCCCCTCCTCCGACGGGATGTTGGCCACCACCTGGTGCTGGTAGTCCAGCCAGGTGGTGAACCGGGACAGAAATTCAAAAACCCGCCTGTCGTTGGTGTGGAAAATATGGGGGCCATACTGGTGGATAAGCACCCCGGCCTGGTCAAAGCAGTCGTAGGCGTTGCCGCCCACATGGTTCCGGCGCTCCAGCACCAGCACCTTTTTCCCGCCCCGCTCGGCCAGCTCCCGGGCGCACACCGCCCCCGCCATGCCCGCGCCGATGATGAGGCAGTCAAATGGATGATCCATGGTATCGATCCTCTCGTATGCTAGATGTAGGCAGCCCCATCCTATCACAGGTGGAGGGCTGATTTGGGACTTTTCTCTTACATTTTCCGAAAAAAGCTCACCGGTCGGAGATACGCACCCCGCCCTTAGGGGCGGAGCCGCCCAGGAAGCACTCGGCGTAGTGGTCCATGGCCTTCTGAATGACCCGGACGGCGTCCTTGCGGTCATTCACGTCGCCGGCCACGGCCTCCTTGCCCTCCAGGGCCTTGTAGACGCTGAAGAAGTGGGCCATCTCGTCAAAGATGTGGCCGGGCAACTCCATCAGATCATGATAGGTGTTATAGGTGGGGTCGGAGAATGGAATGGCGATGATCTTCTCGTCGTTCTTCCCCCCGTCCAGCATGGAGATGTAGCCCACGGGATAGCAGCGCACCAGGGTCAGGGGGTCCATGGCCTCGGAGCACAGCACCAGCACGTCCAGGGGGTCGCCGTCATCGCCGTAGGTCCGGGGGATGAAGCCGTAGTTGGCGGGGTAGTGGGTGGAGGTGTGGAGCACCCGGTCCAGGATGATGAGGCCGGTCTCCTTGTCCAGCTCATATTTCTTCTTGCTGCCCTTGGGGATCTCGATGACGGCCACGAAGTCTTCGGGCTGGATGCGGCTGGGATTGATATCATGCCAGATATTAGACATAGTACGCTCTCCTTTTCCAGGAAAGGGCGGCAGCGGCGGCAAACACACCCGCCTCAAGCAAAGCAGAAGGCCGCGATTTCCCATTATGTTCTTATTATATCGTCGTCCCCGGGAGATTACAATATTTCTGTGGATAAATTCCCTGCCGGGGGCAAAAAACAGGGCCGCCGCCCTTTGTAAAATCCCCAATCCCCTGGGGCAGAAGGACTTTACACACTCTTTACAAACCCTTGAGGGACAACTTTACAATGGCCCGGTATACTGGAGCACGTTCCCAGGAAACCAAAACACCTGCTTGATTGGAGATTGAACAACATGAAAAAGAGAACTCTTGCGCTGATGCTTTCCACCGCCCTGTGCGTAGGCATGCTGGCCGGCTGCGGCGGCGGCGGCGAGACCACCCAGTCCCCCGCCGGCAACAGCAATACCCCTTCCGGCAGCACCCCCTCCGGCGCGGCGCCCACCACCGAAGCTGTCTCCGGCACCGTCAACACCGACGGCTCCACCTCCATGGCCGACGTGATGGCCGCCTTCCAGGAGGCTTTTGAGGAGATCCAGCCCGACGTGCTGGTGAACTACTCCGGCACCGGTTCCGGCTCCGGCATCACCAACGTCCTGGCCGGCACCGTGGACATCGGCCTGTCCTCCCGGGCCCTGACCGAAGAGGAGAAGGCCCAGGGCGCCGTGGAAAACATCGTGGCGCTGGACGGCGTGGCCGTGGTGGTCAACCCGGAGAACACCGTCACCAGCCTGACCGTGGAGCAGATCGCCCAGATCTACGACGGCACCATCACCAACTGGTCTGAGCTGGGCGGCGCTGACGCCACCATCGCCGTCATCGGCCGCGACGCCGCTTCCGGCACCCGGGGCGCTTTTGAGGAGATCGTGGGCGTGGAGGACAAGTGCGTGTACACCAACGAGTACGAGTCCACCGGCGAGGTGATCGGCTCCGTGGCCGGCAACCCCAACGCCATCGGCTATGCCTCCCTGTCCGCCGTGGATGAGAGCGTTACGGCCCTGGAGGTCAACGACGTGGCTCCCTCCGAGGCCACTGTGGCCGACGGCACCTACGAGATCCAGCGTCCCTTCGTCATGGTCACCAAGGAGGGCGCCCAGCTCTCCCCCGCCGCCCAGGCCTTCCTGGATTGGGCCATGAGCGCTGACGCCGCCGACGAGGTGGAGGCCGCCGGCTGCGTGTCCCCCAACGCCTGATTCAAAATGCACCCATGACCACAGCCGGAACAAGCCCCCGCCCTTCGGGGGCTTGTTTTGGTGTGTGGTCCCTCTGCTGAGAAGAGACGCGAAAGCTGGTTCACGTTTTTTCTCAGCAGAGGAGCCCAAAAAAGGGAAGGTTGATATCCTATGAAAGAAAAAACACTGCGCAATCCTCCCGCGGAGCAGGCCCAGGGCGGCCTCCGGCGGCAGGCCAAATCCGGAAGCAGGCACGCCCTGGAAAAGGGCATGAAGCTCATTTTCTTCCTCTGCGGCTTCATTGCCATCGCCTTTGTGCTGGTCATCACCATCTATCTCATCATCTCAGGCCTCCCCGCCATCCGGGAGATCGGCCTTGTAAACTTTCTCTTCGGGACCGAGTGGGCCTCCACGGCCAAGGAGCCCAAATTCGGCATTCTGCCTCTGATCCTCACCTCCGTCTACGGTACCGCCGGGGCCATCGTAATCGGGGTGCCCATCGGGTTCCTCATGGCCGTGTTCCTCTCCAAGGTGGCCCCCCGCCGGGTGGCCAACCTGATCCGCCCGGTGGTGGACCTGCTGGCCGGCATCCCCTCCATCGTGTACGGCCTGGTGGGCCTGATGGTGCTGGTGCCCTTCATCCGGGAGACCTTCAACACCGCCGCAGGAGAGAGCCTGCTGGCCTCCATTGTGGTGCTGGCGGTGATGATCCTGCCCTCCATCATCTCCGTATCCGAGACCGCCCTCAACGCGGTGCCCAGGGAGTATGAGGAGGCCTCCCTGGCCCTGGGCGCCACCGAGATCGAGACCTATTTCCGGGTCTCCGCCCCGGCGGCCAAGAGCGGCATCGCCGCCGCCGTGGTGCTGGGGGTGGGCCGGGCCATCGGCGAGGCCATGGCCATCATGATGGTGGCCGGCAACGTGGCCAACATGCCCGACCTGCTCTCCAGCGTCCGCTTCCTCACCACCGGCATCGCGGTGGAGCTGGCCTATTCCAGCGGCCTTCAGCGTCAGGCCCTGTTCTCCATCGGCCTTGTGCTGTTCCTGTTCATCATGTGCATCAATGTGATCCTCAACGTGTTCCTCAAACAGAATAAGGAGGGTTGAGCCCCATGGCAAAGTACAACGACAACGCCCAGGGCATGGCCCGGAACTTTTCCGCCCGCCGCAGGGCGTACAACGGCGTCATGCGCACGCTGATCTATCTGGCCTCCGCCATTGTGGTGGCCCTGCTTCTCTTCCTGCTGTGCTATATCTTCTACCGGGGCCTGCCCAACCTGAGTCTGGAATTTCTCACCTCGGAGGAGAGCGTGCGCAGCGACACCCAGGGCATCGGCCCCGCTATCCTGAACACCCTGTACGTCATCCTCGCCACCCTGATTGTGGTGCTGCCCCTGGGCGTGGGGGCCGCCATCTACCTCACCGAGTACGCCACCAACCGCAAGCTGGTGTCCGCCATCGAATTTGCCACCGAAACCCTGGCCGGTATCCCCTCTATCATTTACGCCCTGGTGGGCGTGCTGGTCTTTGCCGAGTCCCTGGCCCTGGGCAAGACCCTCATCGCCGGCGCCCTCACCCTGGTCATCATGACCCTGCCCACTGTGATCCGCACCACCCAGGAATCCCTGAAGACGGTGCCTCAGTCCTACCGGGAGGGCTCCCTGGGCCTGGGCTCGGGCAAGTGGCACATGATCCGCACCGTGGTGCTCCCCTCCTCCATCGACGGCATCATCACCGGCTGCATCCTGTCCATCGGCCGTATCGTGGGCGAGTCCGCCGTGCTGCTCTACACCGTGGGCATGAGCATGCGGATGCAGGACTTCTTCCAGAACGGGCTGGAGAGCTTCTTCTCCGCCTCCGGCTCCACCCTCAGCGTGGCCCTCTACGTCTACGCCAAGGTCCGGGCCGATTTCGACCTGGCCTTCTCGGTGGCGGTGGTACTCATCGTCATCACCCTGGCCATCAATCTGACCGCCAAATGTCTGGGCAAAAAATTCAAGAAAAAGTAAGGAGCGCTCCTCATGGCTGATACAACGATTCTCTCTTCCAAGGGGCTGGACCTCTGGTACGGGGAAAATCATGCGCTGAAGGATGTGAGCATGGACATTCCCGAGCACCAGGTCACCGCCCTTATTGGGCCCTCCGGCTGCGGCAAGTCCACCTTCCTGCGCATCCTCAACCGGATGAACGACCTGATCCCCGAGGTCAAGATCACCGGCTCCATCCAGTACCGGGGCCAGGAGATCTACGACCCCAAGGTGGACGTGACCTGGCTGCGCAAGCAGGTGGGCATGGTGTTCCAGAAGCCCAACCCCTTCCCCATGTCCATCTATGACAACATCGCCTACGGTCCCCGGACCCACGGCATCAAGAACAAGAGCCAGCTGGACGACATTGTGGAAAAATCTCTTCAGGGGGCCGCCATCTGGGACGAGGTAAAGGACCGGCTGAAAAAGTCCGCCCTGGGCCTGTCCGGCGGCCAGCAGCAGCGCATCTGCATCGCCCGGGCCCTGGCGGTGGAGCCGGACATCCTGCTGATGGACGAGGCCACCTCCGCCCTGGACCCCATTTCCACGTCTAAAATCGAAGATCTCATTGCAGATTTGAAAAAAGACTATACAATAGTAATCGTGACCCACAACATGCAGCAGGCCACCCGCGTCTCGGACAAGTGCGCTTTCTTTCTGCTGGGCCAGCTCATCGAGTTTGGCGATACCACCCAGCTCTTCTCCGTGCCCAGCGACAAGCGCACGGAAGACTATATCACCGGCCGGTTTGGTTAACAGGAGGTTCTCATGAGAAAAACCTTTGACGCCGAGCTCCAGGAGCTCAACTATGAGATGATCGACATGGCCGCCGCCGCCGAGGACGCCATCGACGTGGTGGTGGAGTCCCTGGCCGCCGGGGACGAGGAGGCCGCCAAGTCGGCCATGGAGATGACCCACCACATGGACGAGATGGAGCGGGACATCGAAAACCGGTGCCTGCGGCTCCTCCTCCAGCAGCAGCCGGTGGCCCGGGACCTGCGCACCATTTCGGCGGCCCTGAAAATGGTCACCGATCTACAGCGCATCGGAGACCAGTGCGCCAACATCGCCGAGATCTCCCTGCTGCTGAAGGGCCAGCAGCAGACCCGCACCCTGGCCGACATCCGCACCATGAGCCAGAAGGCCGGGGTAATGGTCAAGCGCTCTATCTTCGCCTACGTCAACCGGGATCTGGACGCCGCCAACACGGTGGTCGCCCTGGACGACGAGATCGACCAGCTGTTCCGTACCATCAAAAGCGAGCTGGTGGAGCGCATCGTGGAGAACCGGGAACAGGCCGACCAGGCCATCGACCTCATTATCATCGCCAAATACCTGGAGCGCATCGCCGACCACGCGGTCAACATCGCCCAGTGGGCCATTTTCTGCGTGACCGGAGAGATCCAACCCCAGACCTGAACCCCAACTACGACAAAGAGAAGGTGATCCCATGTCCAGAGCCATCGTGGTGGTGGAGGACGACGGGAGCATCCGGGAGATGCTCCGCTATTATTTCCAGTCGGTGGGCTATACCGTCCGGCCCTATGAGTCGGGGGAGGCCATGCTGGAAGGGGAATACGGCCAGCCCCAACCCGATCTGTTCATTCTGGACATCATGCTGCCCGGCATGGACGGACTGGCCATTTTAAGCCGCCTCCGGGAGGGGGCGGAGTCCCGGGAGACCCCCGTCATCATGCTCACCGCCCGCTCGGCGGAAATGGACCGGGTATCCGGCCTGGAGGCCGGGGCGGACGACTACGTGGTCAAGCCCTTCGGTATTATGGAGCTCCAGGCCCGGGTGAAGGCGGTGCTCCGCCGCGCCAGGCGGCAGGAGTCCGGGGTACTCACCTGCGGCGATTTGGAGATCGACCCCGCCGCCCGGGAGGTGCGCAAGGGCGGCCGTCCGGTGGAGCTCACCTTCAAGGAGTTTGAGCTGCTCAAACTCCTGTGCACCCGCCGGGGGGTAGCCCTCACCCGGGACGAAATTCTCCAGGCCGTCTGGGATTACGACTACACCGGCGAGACCCGCACCGTGGACATGCATGTGAAAGCCCTCCGCCAGAAGCTGGGGGAGGACATCATCACCACCGTCCGGGGTGTGGGATATAAAATTTCCTGACAGAGGGGAAAACCACATGAAAAAACGCATCATTGGCGCCACCCTGCTGACGGTGGTGTGCGCCCTGCTCATCTCCAACATCGTGGGCATCCTCACCTTCCGCAGCCGGGAGATGGACGCCGCCCGCAACACCCTGGAGGAGCTGCTGGTCCTCATGGACGCCCAGAGCGCCGTCACCGAGCCGGACGCTCTTTCCCAGCAGTTCCACGCCGCCGCCCCGGACAAGCGGCTCACCATCATCGACACCGACGGCACCGTCCTGGCGGACACCGGCGCCGACGCCGCCACCCTGGAGGACCACAACAGCCGTCCCGAGGTCATCCAGGCCAAACAGACCGGCTGGGGTGAGGCGGTGCGCCAGTCCGACACCATGGGCGCCTCCATGTTCTACGTAGCCAAGCGCTTTGCCGACGGCATGATTGGCCGGGCCTCCATGCCCCTGTCCTCCATCGACTCCCTGGTGGCGGGCAGTATGCTGGGAGTGGGGATCGCCTCTCTCATCGCCCTGGCGTTGGCCCTGATCCTGGCCCGCCGCACCGCCAACCGGGTGGTGACCCCTCTTACCTCGGTGAGCGGCGCCCTCCAGGGGGTGCTGGACGGCAAGGGGGCCGCCGGGCTGGAGGTCTACCAGAAAGACGACGAGCTGCGGCCCATCCTCCGCAACATCGACAAGCTGATGGAGCAGCTGGAGGGCTACATCCAGTCCATCACCCTGGAGCGGGACAAGGTGAGCCTCATCCTGGACTGCATGGACGAGGGGCTCATCCTGCTGGACGAGGAGGGCAGAGTGCTCTCCATCAACCGGGCGGCCCGCACCCTCTTCGGCTTCCCCGAGGGGGAGCCCGACGACGGGGCTCTGCTGCTCACCCGCAGCCGCCGGCTCCGGGAGGCCATCGGCCAGTGCCACCAAAAGGGCTCGGCCATCCTTCTGGACGTGGACGCCCTCACCGAGGACGCCCGTTCCCTGCGGATGTTCATCTCCCCGGTGTCCGGCCGGCAGTACGAGGGCCAGCAGGTGGGCACCTCCATCCTCATCTCCGACGTCACTGAGCTGAAAAAGGCGGAGGGCATCCGGGCCCAGTTCACCGCCAACGTGTCCCACGAGCTGAAAACCCCCCTCACCAGCATCAAGGGCTTTACCGATATGCTGTCCTCCGGCATGGTGGCCGACCCCGCCGACCAGAAGCGGTTCCTCACCATGATCGGGGTGGAGGTGGACCGGCTCATCGACCTGATCAACGATATCCTCAAGCTGTCCGAGCTGGAGTCGGTGGCCATTGAGCAGAGCGAGGAGCGCTCCGACGCCCTGGAGGTGGCCCGGGAGACCGCTGATTTCCTGACCCCCGCCGCCCAAAAGGCAGGGATCGCCCTGTCGGTGGAGGGTGACCACGCCACCGTGGCCGTGCCCAAAGGCCGGCTGAAGGAGCTGCTGCTCAACCTCATGAGCAACGGCGTCAAGTACAGCGAGCCCGGCGGCAGCGTGGCCGCCCGCCTGACCTGCCGGGACGGCCAGGTGGTCATCGCCGTGTCCGACACCGGCATCGGCATCCCGGAGGAGGACCAGGGCCGGGTGTTCGAGCGGTTCTACCGGGTGGAAAAGGGCCGGGCCAGGCAGAACGGCGGCACCGGCCTGGGGCTGGCCATCGTCAAGCACATCACCCAGCTCTACGGCGGTACGGTGGGTCTGGAAAGCCAGGTGGGCAAGGGCTCCACCTTCACCGTCACCCTCCCCCTGGCCGCCGATTGAGCCCCGTATAACCCAAAACCCCCGGCCTTGCGGCCGGGGGTTTTGATGTCAGGCTGTCGGAAAAGACCTTGCGGTCTTTTCCGACATAAGGCCGCATGACGGATAGGGCTCGATTTCTCGCGAAAAAGTCACCCTATCCGTCATGAGAAGTGTCATTCCCAAGGCGCATGTCCTTGGAAATGACCGATTTTAATTCCATTCTGTCGCCTGCGGGCGACAGAACTCTGCAATGCTTCCCTTGAGATCGGTTCTTTGACACACTGAACCCAAAACCCCCGGCCTTGCGGCCGGGGGTTTTGAGGTGTGTGTTGTGTGTTTGCAAAGGTGTTGGAGAGGGATAAGAGAGGAATTGGTTTTGGGAGGATGGTCTGGATCCCCTTCGGGATCTGTCTATATCCTACCCTGTAAATAAGGCCAAACCGTGTATGCTTTGTGAATAAACTGTTAATTTCAGTTTTCTCCCGCCGTACAGATTTCCGCTTGACAGGGGGCGGCGTAGGTGATATAGTCTTGTTGCAAAATTGGCATGGACGGAGAAGAACCCGCGCAGCGGCGGACAGAGAGGAGCCCGTTTGGTGGAAGGGCCCCACGACACGCGGCGGCTGTACCACTCCCGAGCCGCCCGGGAGGACCGGGCCGGGGCTTTCCCGTTACAGGAAGTCACAAGCGGCAAACTATGATGTGCAGGTTCTGTACACTTCGGTGTCATGCTCGCACCCTCCGCGACGGCCAACTGCTCCACGCTCCGCCGAAAATGCCGCCGGGCTGTGCCCGGCCTGTTTTTCGGTCTGCGCGTGTCGCTGTTGTCCTGCTCTCGGGTGCTCCGCACTTCTTTTTTGCAAGCAGGGTGGAACCGTGGGACGTCCTTTGCGCCTCACCCCTGAACTCAGGGGTGAGGCGTTTTTCATACCCTCCGCCCCAATTCATAAGGAGGAATGTATCATGTCCGAAGAAATGAAGAACGAGTTTTCCTTTGAAAACCCCGAGTACCGCAAGACCTACTGGCACACCTGCTCCCACATCCTGGCCCAGGCCGTCAAGCGGCTGTGGCCCGAGGTGAAGCTGGCCATCGGCCCCGCCATCGAGGAGGGCTTCTACTACGACATGCTCTCCCCCTTCCCCTTTACCGCCGAGCACCTGACCCAGATCGAGGGGGAGATGCGGAAGATCTGCAAGGAAAAGCTGAAACTGGAACGGTTTGAGCTGCCCCGGGCCGAGGCTTTGAAGCTGATGGAGGAAAAGGGCGAGCCCTTCAAGGTGGAGCTCATCCACGACCTGCCGGAGGACGCGGTCATCTCCTTCTACAAGCAGGGGGAGTTCACCGACCTGTGCGCCGGCCCCCACCTGGACTCCACCGCCCGGGTAAAGGGCAACGCCATCAAGCTCACCGCCTGCAACGCCGCCTACTGGCGGGGGGACTCCAACCGTGAGACCCTCCAGCGGATCTACGGCATCGCCTTCCCCAAGAAGGACGAGCTGGATGCCTGGGTGAAGCAGCGGGAGGAGGCCCTGAAGCGGGACCACAACAAGCTGGGCCGGGAGCTGGAGTACTTCACCACCGTGGACGTGATCGGCCAGGGCCTGCCCATCCTGCTGCCCAAGGGCGCCCGCACCATCCAGGTCCTCCAGCGCTGGATTGAGGACGAGGAGCAGAAGCGGGGCTACCTGCTGACCAAGACCCCCCTGATGGCCAAGCGGGAGCTGTACAAGATCTCCGGCCACTGGGACCACTACCTGGACGGCATGTTCGTGCTGGGCGACCCCCACGACGAGGAGAAGGAGTGCTTCGCCCTCCGGCCCATGACCTGCCCCTTCCAGTACCAGGTGTTCCTGAACCGGGGCCGCAGCTACCGGGACCTGCCCATGCGCCTGGGCGAGACTTCCACCCTGTTCCGCAATGAGGACTCCGGCGAGATGCACGGCCTGATCCGGGTGCGCCAGTTCACCATCTCCGAGGGCCACCTGATTCTCCGCCCCGAGCAGCTGGAGGAGGAGTTCAAGGGCTGCCTGGACCTGGCCAAGTACTGCCTGGACACCCTGGGCCTGCTGGACAAGTGCACCTTCCGCTTCTCCCAGTGGGACCCCGCCAACCCCAACAACAAGTACGAGGGCACCGCTGAGCAGTGGGACGAGGCCCAGCGGGTTATGGGCCAGATCCTGGACGACCTGGGAGTGGAGTACACCATCGGCATCGACGAGGCCGCCTTCTACGGCCCCAAGCTGGACATCCAGTACAAGAACGTGTTCGGCAAGGAGGACACCCTGGTCACCATCCAGATCGACATGCTTCTGGCCAAGCAGTTCGACATGGAGTATGTGGACACCGACGGTCAGAAGAAGTTCCCCTATATCATCCACCGCACCTCCATGGGCTGCTACGAGCGCACCCTGGCCTACCTGCTGGAGGAGTACGCCGGCGCCCTGCCCACCTGGATGTCCCCCGAGCAGGTGCGCATCCTGCCCATCACCGACCGGGCCGCCGACTACAGCTATGAGCTGAAAGAAAAGCTGTTCGCCCAGGGCTTCCGGGTGGAGGTGGACCCCCGCAACGAGAAGATCGGCAAGAAGATCCGGGAGGCCCAGCTGGAGAAGGTGCCCTATATGCTGGTCATCGGAGACAAGGAAGTGGAGTCCGGCGAGGTGGCCGTCCGCAACCGCAAGGGCGAGCAGACTGTCATGAGCTTCGACGCCTTCGCCGCTCTGCTGAAAGAAGAAGTGGACACCAAGTCCAAGGAGCAGAAGGCCTGAGCCTTTCTATCGCAAAATGAAACGGACACCCCCGGCTGAGCCGGGGGTGTCCGTGAAAAAAGGGAGCGGCGACGCCGCTCCCTTTTTTATGCGTTCCGGTCAGTCCTCGTCCACGATGAGGCCGTAGCCGCCGTCGTTGCGCTTGTACACCACGGCGAACCGACCATCGTTGTCGGTATCCTTAAAGGCGAAGAAGGTGTGGGCCACCAGATTCATCTGGAGCACCGCCTCGTCCACCGTCATGGGCTTGATGGGGAACTTCTTGGTGCGGACGATCTTGAACTCCTCCTCGTCCGTCTCGGGGGCAAAGGAGGAGACCTCCTCCACATCCACGCTGCGGGTGAAGGCGTCCTGACGCAGGCGCTTTTCCAGGCGGCTCTTGTTCTTGCGCAGCCGCCGCTCCACGGAGGACACCGCGGCGTCGATGGTGGCGAACATATCGGAGGTACTCTCGGCCACGCGGATGATGGTGCCGCCGGAGCGGATGGTCAGCTCCACGTTGTTGCGGTCCTTTTCCACGCTGAAGACGATGGCGGCCTCCGTATCCGCCTTAAAATAACGGTCTAACTTGCCCACCTTCTTCTCGGCGTAGGCATGGACCTTGTTGGGCAGATTGACTTTCTTGTCCGTGAACACGAACTTCATCGTTTTCAACTCCTTCCACCCTCCGAAGAGGGATGTGGATCGCCGGCCTTGCACCGGTTCCCTGCTTTGATTATACCATGAAGTCCGCAGATTGTCACAACAAATTTCAAAAGTTTTTGTGAACTTTGCCCAGCGCCTTACAGGGCCGCCAGAGTGGTCTCCACTGCCTCCAGGGTGGCCTCCAATTCCGCCTGTCCGTGGGCCTCCGAGACAAACATGGCCTCAAACTGTGCGGGGGCCAGGGCCATCCCCCGCTCCAGCATCCCCTGGAAGTAGCGGGCGTACATGGCCACGTCGCTCCCCTTGGCGTCCACGAACCGGGTCACCGCCGTGGGGGTGAAGAAGGGGGAGAGGAGGGAGCCGATCTGGTTGACCACCACCGGGGCCCCGGTGTCCGCCACCGCCCGGCGCATCCCCTCCGCCAGCCACTGGGCCTTGGCGGCAATGTGGTCATAGACCTCCGGGTGATCTTTCAGATAGTGCAGCTGGGCCAACCCGGCAGCCATGGCCACCGGGTTGCCGCTCAACGTGCCCGCCTGGTACACCGGGCCGCAGGGGGCCACCTGCTCCATCAGCGCCCGGCTGCCGCAGTATGCCCCCACCGGCATACCGCCGCCGATGATCTTGCCGAAGGTCACCAGGTCGGCACGTACCCCGAAGTACTCCTGAGCGCCCCCCAGGGCCAGCCGGAAGCCGGTGATCACCTCGTCAAAGATGAGCAGGGCGCCGCTCTTATCACACAGGGTCCGCAGGCCCTCCAGGAAGCCGGGAGCGGGATTCACCACCCCCATGTTGGCGGCCACCGGCTCCACAATAACGCAGGCCACCTGACCGGGCCAGGCGTCCAGCAGGGCCTCCACCGAGTCCAGATCGTTGAACTGGGCGGTGAGGGTGTGCTTGACGATGTCCTCGGGCACACCGGCGGAGGAGGGGTGGCCCCCCGCCAGGGCAGAGGAGCCGGCGTTCACCAGCAGGCAGTCGGAGTGGCCGTGGTAACACCCCTCAAATTTGATAATTTTGTCCCGGCCCGTGGCCCCCCGGGCCAGCCGGACGGCGGACATGACGGCCTCGGTGCCCGAGTTCACCATGCGCACCATCTCGATGCCCGGCACCAGATCCACCATGAGCTGGGCGATCTCCACCTCCCGGCGGGTGGGGGCCCCGAAGGAGAGGCCGTCTTTCACCGCCTTCTCCACTGCCTCCCGGATGGCCGGGTGGTTGTGGCCCAGGATCATGGGGCCCCAGGAGCACACATAGTCAATGTACCGCTTCCCGTCCTCGTCCCAGATAAAGGGGCCGTCGGCTTTGGTAATGAACCGGGGGGCCATGCCCACCGCCCGGTAGGCCCGCACCGGGGAGTTGACCCCGCCGGGCAGCACCTTCACCGCCTGTTCAAACAGTTCCTCTGAGCGTCCCATCAGCCGATGTCCCCCTTCTGAATGGCCTGGGCCAGTTCTTTGGCGTAGTAGGTGATGAGCATATTGGCCCCCGCCCGGAACACGGACAGGGCGGCCTCGCACATAACCCGGTACTCGTCAATAAGCCCGGCGGCGGCCGCCGCCTTGATCATGGCGTACTCCCCTGACACCGAATAGGCGCACAGGGGCAGGTCAAAGGTATCGGCGCACTCCCGAACCACGTCCAGGTAGCTGAGGGCGGGCTTGACCATGAGGATGTCGGCCCCCTCCTCCACGTCCAGGGCGCACTCCTTCAGAGCCTCCTTGCGGTTGTGGGGGTCCATCTGGTACCCCTTCCGATCCCCGAAGGAGGGGGCGGAACCGGCGGCGGCCCGGAAGGGGCCGTAGAAGGCGGAGGCGTATTTGGCGGAGTAGGCCATGATGGGGGTGGTCTGGTAGCCGTGCTCGTCCAGGATGGCCCGAATGGCGGCCACCCGGCCGTCCATCATGTCGGAGGGGGCCACCATGTCCGCCCCGGCCTGGACATGGGACAGGGCGGTCTTGGCCAGCACGTCCAGGGTCTGGTCGTTGTCCACCTCATGGCCCCGCAGGATGCCGCAGTGGCCGTGGTCGGTGTACTCGCACATGCACACGTCGGTGATGACGTAGAAGTGGGGATATTTGGCCTTAATGGCCCGGATGGCCTGCTGCACCACCCCGTCCTCCGCCCAGGCGGAAGAGCCGATGGCGTCCTTGTGGGCGGGCAAGCCGAAGAGGATGCAGTGATTGACCCCGGCGGCCAAGCACTCCTCCACCGCCAGGTTCACGCTGTCTAGCCCATAGTGGTTCTGCCCCGGCAGGGCCTCAATGGGCCGGACGCCGGTCAGGGTCTCGTCCACAAAAATGGGGTAGATCAGGCTGTCGGGGGACATGCGGGTCTCCCGGCACAGGCGGCGCACCGCGTCGCTGCCCCGCAGGCGGCGGGGCCGTTGGATCAGTTCCATATTAAACACCTTCTGTTATCAATTCCACCAGGGCGTCCATGGTGGCCACTTTGGCGATCTTTACCGGGATGCCGTGCTTTTGGGCCTCCCCGGCGGTCTGGGCCCCAATGCACAGGCCCACCATGCGGGAGAAATCCGTATCCTCCCCCACCGAGGCCACGAACCCCTTTACGGTGGAGGCGGAGGTGAAGGTCACCAGCAGCCCGTCCGTCCCCTCCACCGCCTGCCGCAGGGCCTGACAGTGGGGATTTTCGTACGCCGTGCGGTAGGTGGCCACGTCGTCAAAGGCAATGTTACGCCCTGCCAGCCCCTCTGTCAAGGCGGGAGAGCCCGCCTCAGCCCGGAGGATGAGCACCCGCCCGGCGGCGGGGAGCCCTTCTCCCAGGTGGGCGGCGTCGTAGACCTCAGGGGTATAGTCAGCCCGCAGGCCGTGGGCGGCCAGGGCTTTGGCGGTGCCGGGGCCGATGGCGGCCAGTTTGACGCCCCCAAGGGCCCGGGCGTCCTTCCCGTGGTTCTCCAGCCAGGCCCACAGCACCTCCGCCCCGGCGGGGCTGGTGAGGGCCAGCCATTCGTACTCGTTCAGCCGGGCCATGGCGTCGTCCAGGTCGGGGTTGGGGTTCAGAGGGACGGTGGCAATGCAGGGGTACTCCCACACCTCCGCCCCCAGCGCCCGCAGGCGGGCGGCCAGGGTGCCCGCGCGCTCCTTCGGCCTTGTGACCACCACCGTTTTCCCCTTCAGGGGCAGGCGGTCAAACCAGTCAAAGTCCTCCGCCAGGGCACACACCTTCCCCACCACAATGACGGCGGGGCTGACCACCCCGGCCTGCTCCGCCGCCTGGGGCAAGCCCTCCAGGCTGGCGTCGAGGCGCCCCTGCGCCGGGCTGGCGCCCTTCCCCACCACAGCG
>CASEOA010000048.1 GCA_949289455.1 uncultured Eubacteriales bacterium | reverse complement strand
TGCTGCAAAAAACAAAACATTTTTCCCACAAAACCAGGGGGTTCGTAAATACGAACCCCCTGGTTTTTCATTTTGGCGGGAATACGGCCTGCACAAATCGGCCCTGGTGAGCTACAATGGCGACATCCAACCAAGGCAATACGGAAGAAAGGAGGAGGCCATGAGCGAATATCGCGTATGCCGCCTGCTGCCCTATGCCCAGCATCTGGTGAGACTTGCTGTGTGCGACGTGCTGGAGCAGGAGGGCTGCCTGGACTATGTCCGGGAGGGGCCGGAGGGAGCCGTCCAGGCCCGCGTCACGGTCTACGGAAACCCCGGGCGGTTTTCCATCGCCGTCCGGGACGGCCCGGCGGGGACGGAGCTGGCTGTTTCCATCACAGAGCCCAGGCCGGGGCTGTCCCCGGAGGGGCAGCGCCGGGCGGAGAACTACCTGGCCGACCGGGTGGAGCAGCTTATGGAAAACGAACTGCGGCTGAATCCGCCACCCTTGGCCCTCGAGGAAAGGGGGATGGCATGAGAAAGGAAACTCGCAGTCGTCTGAGACGGGCCGGGGCGAATCATCCGGCGGAGAAAGGAAGGAGATGCGTATGAAAACACGAACACGAAACCTGAAGCGGCTGCTGTCACTGGCGCTGTGCCTGAGCATGATGGCCGAGCTGCTGCCGACGGCGGCGCTGGCGGCGGATGCGCCCGCCATCACCACGGAGGCGCTGGAGACAGCCACGGTGGGCGAGGAATATACTGCCGCTCTGGCGGCCGAGGCCTCTGACCAGAAGGGCGAGCTGACCTGGCAGGCCCAGGACCTGCCCCAGTGGCTGACCCTGACAGACAACCTGGACGGCACCGCCGTCCTCTCCGGCAGGCCCGCTGAGGCGGGGGAGGTCCAGTTTACCGTCACGGTGACCGAGACCATCCCGGCTGCGGAGCCGGAGGATCCCAACCAGGGGAGCAACCCCGCCGACCCCACCGTACTTACTGACACAAAGACCTATGCCCTGACGGTGGCGGAGGCGGCGCCCGCAAATGAGCCCGAGACGGAACCCGGCACCGGTGACCCCCTGCTCAGCGACAGCGACGGCGGGGGCATCCGTACCACCTACCAGTCCGTGAACGCCGCCATCTACACCGGCCAGGGCAGCTACGGCGAATTCACCGGACAGACCGACACCTTCCCTGTGGACCAGTCCGGGCTGATCCTGGATCTGCGGGACTTCGACCAGGCCGTGTCCAGCGGCTGGTCGGTGGAGAGCATTGCCTTCTACCCCACCGATGGCTCCGACCAGCGGGGAACCGTGTTCTGGTACGATGGCGAGGGGGACTATGTCTGCACCAACGGCACCAAAAACGACAAGCTCTACAATGACGACGGAACATATAACGGCGTGTTCCAGATCCTGAATTTCACGCCCAACGGGAACATGGATCTGGTGCCCGGCCAGTACAAAGTGCTGGCCTATATGGGCAACGGACAGAGTGGAGATGCCTATCAGGAAACCCTCTACCTGTCCAACGAGACCTTCACCATCACCGATGCGGCGGGGCCGGGCGTTCCGGTCATCACCACCGCCACCCTGCCCGACGCCACGGTGGGCGTGAGCTATGAGACCACCCTGGCGGCCAACGCGGCCACGGGCGGCACCCTGAGCTGGGCCCTCGTGTCCGGCAGCAGCCTGCCGAACGGCCTGCAGCTGGACACAAACACCGGTAAAATTTCCGGCATACCCACGGCAGCGGGGAGCAGCACCTTCACGGTACAGGTCACTGAGACGCCTGCGGAGGGCGGCGAAGCCCTCGTGGGCACCAAGGCGCTTACCCTGACGGTGAAGGAGCCCACTGGTCCCGTCATCACCACCACGGAGCTGCCCCTGGCCTTCCTTGGGGAGACGTATAGCGCCACACTGGAAGCCAATGCGGGCAGCGGCGGCAGTCTGAGTTGGAGCATCACCTCCAACAACAAGCCGGACTGGCTGAACCTGAACGCAAACACCGGCACGCTCTCGGGTGCCGTGCCCGACAATGCGGCAACCGGCCCTGTCTCCCTCACATTCCGGGTGACCGAGACGCTGGGCGGCGGCGTCACCCGCACCGCGGATACAACGCTCACCCTGACGGTGACCCAAAAGCTGGAGATCACCAACGAAATAACCCAATTCACCCCGACGCGCGGGGAGGAATTCACCCTGACCCTCGAGGCCAATCTGGAGAACGTCACCTGGTCGCGGAAGTCCGGCAGCCTGCCCAGCAATTTGCGCCTCTCCGGAAGCACCATCTCCGGCACGGTGTCCGCCTACGAACAGGATGGTGAATACTCCTACACCGTTATCGCCCGCTCGCCGGACGGCCAGACGGCGGAGAAAACCTTCACCTTCATCTTGGGCAGCCTGTTCACCTTCACCCTGCCCGACAGTCTGGACGACGACGCCATTGACCGCTCCGCCAGCCTGCGGGCCACGCTGGACGGCAATCAGGTGACATTGTGGAGCGGCAAATTGACCGGGCAGGGCCAGACGCTGACCGTCAACTCCGCTTATGCGGGGAAAACGGTCACGGACGTGAAGCTGACCACCTACCTGAACCGGGGAGAAGTGGTTCTGGCTGAGAAAACGGGCAATACCGAACTGAAGGACAGCGACAGCGCAGAGCTGACCGCAAAGCCTGACCCCATCATCACCCTGCCGCAGTTTACCTACGGCGGACTGGACAACTATGTGTCCGCCTGGTTCGTGGACAGCAACGGCTGGCGCTATAACAGCGGCGACCTGGCTGCCAGCAGCGAAAACTTCACCCTGAAGGCCAATGCCAACGCCTATCAGTACCGGAGCGCCGGCGGCACACAATATGACCTGTACGGTACGCCCTCCTTCAGCGGGAATGACGGCGTGAGCGGGAACAGCTATACCCCCTCCAACGGCAGCGGCAGCGCCATCACCGTCACCTACCCCACGCTGACGAAGCACCCCGTCACCTTCACCCTCCAGATCATGGACGGCGCAACATCCGGGACCGAGGTGGCCCTCAACAGGGCCAGTCTGAGCATCACCCAGTATGTCAACGGCCAGTCCGTCCGGACCACGGCGCAGATTCAGAACAATACCACCGCCACGGCCGAACTCTACACCGGCCTGGAGGCCAATTTGTCCCTGCTGAGCGCCCCAGGCTGCTATCTGAAAGAGCCCAAGATTGAACGCGTGGACACAACGCACGCGCTGACCTACTATACCTCGGAGCACACCCAGGCCGCCCTGCTGATCACCCCCAAGCTGGCGAATGAATCGGAAGACCTCCTGGCCTATGCCAAAAATCTGACCGGCAGCAAGCTGACCCCCACCATTACGGTGGACAGTGACAGCTGGATGATCAACAGCGTTCAGGCCGTGCAGTACGTCGGCCGGTCCGTGAGCTCCAGGATCTGGAACAACACGCATGTGGACAGCATCAAGGCGCTGGCGGCGGACGGTTCCGCATACAGCCTCAGCTGGCCGGCCTACCAGGGCCTGCTGGCGGGCAGCTTGACCGGTCAGAAATGGCCTGAAAGCCAGCTGAACGCCGCGGCGGAGGTGAACATCGACCTCAAGGGCGGCGTGCTGCTGTCCCTGACCAACAGCGATAACATCTACGCCGCCCTGCAGGACTGGTGGTATCAGGAAGATACCGACGGAAATGGCACCTGGATCACCAGCGGCAGGACCACCACGCTGTCCGGGTCGAGTAATTACTCCTTCTACTGCCCGGGGAATAACGGCACATACGGCTTTATCCTGCTGCCCAGGGAGGCCCAGCCCATCGGCATGACCTGGGAGGAGGCAGCGGCGTATTTCCAAAGCATGCCCGCTCTGAAAGAAGTGAACGTACAAGACAATAAAGTCACCACCGGAGCATTTACAGTCAGCGAAGTGGAGACGGCCAACGCCCGCTACCTGACCCTGCCCAACTCCACCCTCTCCGGCCCCGACCAGTTCACCAGCACGGAAGAGCTGCTCAGCTTCACCGGCGGCATCCAGCTGGACGACGGTGTGGACGGCAAGCTGGAAACCCTGCGTATTCAGGCCAGCGGCACGGACATAGGCGGTCGGGTGGCCTTCCAGATCAGCTCCCTGCAGATCAACGGCAAGAGCTACCCCTATGCGGGCATCCATCTGCAGGGCCATACCCTCCCCAAAGACACCCTGATGAACGAGCAGTTCACCACCTACTATCAGATCGACTTTGAGGAGCCCATCTCCCTGCCCTGCACCTTCACACTCTACGGCAATGCCATGAGCAACAATTCGGACGTGAAGCTCTCCCTCACGGTGAAACTGAAGGATGTAACGGGCGTCTCCACGGCTACCTCGGACCAATGGCAGCCCCTGGGCATGGTGACCGCCCAGGCCCCCGCCCTCTCGGTGTCCATCCCCGCGGTCGTGGGCACTGAGACCGCCACCGCCTACCTCACCATTCCCGGGCCAAGCAGCTACCGGGTGGACATCTACGACGGAGATACCCTGGTGGTCTCCGGCGCACGGGCGGGCGAGGTGGAAATCCCCCTGGAGAAAACCAGCTCCAGCCGCACCACCTCCCACGATCTGAGCTTCCGGTGGCAAGACGGAAAGGTCCCGAAGGACGCCTCCAGCAAACCCTATGAGGTGACGGTGCTGCACACCAACGGCCTGCCCACCCTGCTACGCCAGCAGCTGCAGGTCCAAATCAAAACCAACTGGCATACGTTCGAGCGGGACAGGATCTACAGCTTTTCCAGCAGCAATCCAAACCCCTTCCGGGCGGTGTGTGAGATCGCCCATTATAAGAAAATCGAGGGCAGTGTCACCTTCCTGTTCCACCTGCTGGATGGCACCACCGTGACCCAGACCGGCGCCGGAGCCGCCCCCACCGTCCCTGATGGCGACATCTGGACAATCACCAGCAAAGAGTTCAAGACCAATTCCCCGGTGATCGCGGTGTCCGTCATCTTTGAGGTGGACTGGGACAAGGTGAACGATTTTCTCGAGTACAATGCGCCGAAGCTTCCCAATGATTCGCCCAGCCGAAATATAACGGAGGAGGTCTTCACGGAGACAGTGGTCATCCCCTCCCGGGAGCACAACATCCAGTTCTCCCAGCTGCCTGACAAACTTCCGGAGACATCAACGGAGGATATGCCCAGCCGGCAGGAATTGTGGACGCAGATCCAGGAACTCCAGAGGGATATCGAGGAGATCTACAAAGAAAATGGCGGCCAGGCGGGCTTCTACCTCATCGACATCGGAACCGGGCAGTTTGCCGACTCGTTCCTGCCCGCCCTGGATATGATCAACGGCCTGGACACCGGGTACATCCCCCAGGGAGACACAGGCACCACCACCATGACCCGGCCCCTGACCCAGGAACAGCTTCAGGGCGAGCTGGGAAGAGGCGAGTGGTCCCGGTACGCCTTCACCGAGCCGGGGGAGATCGGCAGCGGTGAGATCACCGGCATGGAGGTCTACACCCAGAGCGTGACCACCGAGAGCGGGGTGCAGGCGTCCATCACCATCGCCACCGACGGATCATCCACTGTGGAGTTCGTCACCGCCCAGGGCACCGGCACGGGCGCCAATCCCTATACGCTCCCTGATTCCGGTACATATCCCTCCGGCGGTACAACTTCCGGCGGTGTAGGTGGCTTCAGCTTCACCACCTTTGAAAGCGACGGCATGAGCGTGTTCACCAATGTCTGCGGCGATGTGACCACCGGCAGCAACACCATCAAAGACATCACCGCCGCCGTCACCGGGGCGGAGGCCACAGGTCTCTTCAAGCCCCTGGAACAGGGACTGGGCGCCTATTCCTTCACCAAGGATATGATGGACGGTGTGGGCAATGAGATCACCCTGATGGACCTGCTCAACGCGCCCAACAGCTGGCTCTCCAGCCCCTGCGCCCAGAAGCTCACCCCGCAATTCCGGACGAATATGCAGAACCAGATCAACCATTTCATCAAGGATGTGCGGGATGCGGAAGGCTGGAATATGGCCGTCACCGGCGCCAACTATGTCCTGGGTGCCGGAGGGCTGGTAGGCATGTTCTCCAACCCGTTTACGGCAACGGTGAGCGTTGTTGGCGGCGTCGGTGCATGGCTTGGGGGCAAGTTGACCAGTCAGAAGATCGACAATGTCCAGCGACAGGCCGCTGTCCTGAAGGACACCATCGACCTCCAGATCACCGCCACCGCCATCCGGAACAATGACCAGGAGTGTATGCCGGACAAAAGAGGCCGCGGCGATTCTGCCAGCCGCGGCGGCGGCTACGGTACGGGCTCCGGCCGGGGCGGCAGCACGGCTCCCTACCGGGTGTGCATCGACCCCTCCGGCATCGTCTACGAGGCGGTGCTGTCCAACCCCGTGGAGGGGGCCACTGTGACGCTGTATACCGACGAGAGCGGCTATACTCCGGCTTACAGCGCGGACAGCAATGGGGTTCCGGTCATGGTAAACACTGACGGCAGCCCCGCCATACCCACCAACAGCTACTCCGGCAGCGGAAAGCTGACTACTCCTGTGGACTCCACCATTCCCGCCGAGACCGTCCTCACCACCGGCGCCGACGGACGCTACCAGTGGATGGTGACCGAGGGCCTGTGGTATGTCACCGCCTATAAGGAGGGCTATGAGCCCGGCAACAGCGGCAATGATGTGGCCGCCGTGGTGAACGCAGGCAACCTCAACTGGCTGCCTGTCGCCCCGGAGCAGCTCAACGTCAACATCCCGCTGATCAGCTATGCGGCCCCGGAAATCACCGATATCCAGTGCCAGGCCGACGGCGTGTACCTCACCTTCTCCAAGTATATGGACGAGGACACGTTGACGGCAGACGGCGCGTTCCAGATTAACGGAGAGAACGCAGCGGTCACGCTGCTCAACAGCGAGAAGGCCCCGGACAACATCAACTACCAGGGCGGCACTGCCCCCAGCTACACCAGCCAGGTGAAGCTGGCGATGGCAGACGGTACCATTCTGTCCGGTGAAGTCACTGTTAGCATCAGCCCCAATGTGGTGAGCTACGCCGGAGTGCCCTGCGACAGCAGCACGGTCGCCGGCACGGTCAGCACGGGTGCTTTGGTGACCGCGCCCACCATCGACCACAGCGGCGGGCAGGTAGCATATGGCACCGCCGTCACATTGACCATCCCCGAGGGCGCGGCGGTGTACTACACCACCGACGGCAGCACACCCAGCTTTGATGGCAACGGCCAGCCCACCGGCAGCACCCTCCGCTATTACGAGGGCCAGCAAATCATCATCACCAAATCCATGACCCTGAAGGCCGTGGCAGTGAAGTACGGCGAATCCTCCGAAGTGACCACCGTAACCTTCACTGTTCCCGGCACCGGCGGCGACATCCCCGGCGGGGACGATACTCCCGGTGGCGATGACACCCCCATCAATCCCGGCGGTACGTCCAGCGACGATGACGGTGTGGACTACAGCAACTACTCCATCTCCGCGCCTGACAACTCCAGCATTCAGGGCGGCACCATCACCGTCAGCTCCCGCAGGGCCAACGCGGGCAAAACCGTTACCATTACGGTCACCCCCGACGAGGGCTATGAGCTCGCCTCCCTCATCGTCACCGATCAGAAGGGCAACAAGCTGACGCTGACAGATATGGGGGACGGCACCTACACCTTCATCATGCCCAGCTCCAAGGTGGAGATCCGGGTGTCCTTCCAGAAAATCCCCGAGCCGGTGATCAATCCCTTCACCGATGTGAGCGAGGGCACATACTACTACGACGCGGTGCTGTGGGCGGTGGTCAATGGCATCACCACCGGCACCAATCCCGAGGGCACGCTGTTCAGCCCGGACGCCACAGTGACCCGAGCCGAAATGGTAACCTTCCTATGGCGGGCCTACGGCTCCCCGGAGACCACCGGCACCAACCCCTTCGCCGACGTGAGCGCCGATGCCTGGTACTATGATGCGGTGCTGTGGGCGGTGGCCAACGGCATCACCACCGGCACCAGCAGCGACACCTTCAGTCCCGACGACCCCGTGACCCGGGCCCAAGCCGTTACGTTCCAGTGGCGGGCCGCCGGCTGTCCGGAAGCCTCCGGCGGGAGCTTTGACGATGTGGAGTCGGACACCTGGTACACCGACGCCGTGACCTGGGCGGTGAAGAAGGGCATCACCATCGGCACCAACCAATCTGGCACCCTGTTCAGTCCCGGGATGGACGTGTCCAGGGCCCAGGCGGTAACCTTCCTGTGGAGAGAGTTGGCGTTATCTTCCTGAATGAGGGTCGTGATAAACGGTTGAACTGCAGCGATTGCCTCATCGGAGGCAAACTCTCTGCCTGACCGAATCTGACCACTCGCTGCAGCAGGATCCGTTGCAAATTTGACCGATTGCGCAACCCTGTTATTGTGAGCCGGTACGTACAAGCGTGACAATTGGGTTTCACAAGAAAGGAAGAAGGAGTCCCATAAAATGGGCCTGTCGCAAGAAGCATGCGGCAGGCCCGATTTTTGTTATCCTGAGCGACAGATCCGAAACTTTTGAGCCGGTTTGTCCGTCCCAGAAAAATTCCTCGCCCCTTTAGGACTCAGAATGACAGTCGTATTCTATTTACAACGGGCCTTTTTCATATTTACCTCCCTTGCCTGGTGTTCTGCCCATTCAGGATCGAGCAGGTGGATGCTGGCAGCAGGATAGAGATTTGCGGTCCAACCGTAATAATCAGCACCACAACAGCTACAGCGATGATAAACAGGACAACACACATGAAAATAAAGCGCAGCCGGCCTGATTCCAGGCATCCACGATTTAACAAAAAAGAGTCTCTTCTGTCCCACGCAGACAGAAGAGGACATCTTCTTCCAATTAATTCTATAAACAAAATTCTCTACCTTCCTCTTCCTGGAATAGGATGATACTTCTCTTCCCCTCTGAAAACAAAAAGAAGACTACCTTCCCCCTAAGAACAAGAAAGAGTCTACCTTCCTCTCCAGAATAAGAGAAGACTCTCCTCCCCTCCCAGAATAAGAAGTAGACTACCTTCCCCTCTAAGAACAAGAAGTAGTCTCCTATCTTCTCTTTGTTCAGCAAAGTACACTTTACTCCGCTAAAGTTTTTCTTTCCAGTCTCCTATTAAGTATGTCGAGCAGGCAGACACGTGCTGTATCGTTAAGGTTTTGTAACGCTCCGTGTACGATGCAAGCACTGTTGAGCAAGGCTTGCTGCGTTCCAACCGAGGTGCTGTCAGGTTCGCTGCGTTCCAACCGGGTGCTGACCGGTTCCGCTGCGCCTCAACCGACGCTGCCGGGTCTGCCGGGGCTCGACCGGTGCTGCAGGGGCTGCTGGCGGCCTCCAGGGCCGTCTGGGACGTCTCCTGCGCTGCTGCATCGTGCAGTTGTCTTGGCCGTCACCCTGCGTGTTGGGAACAACAGCCAACCTCCAACGCTTTTCCTTGTATACAAGACTTGTTACTTTCCGTTCTGCACGAGCGGGACAGTTGGCTTACTTTACCGGCACGCGCAGTCCACCCCCTGTGCGGCGCGCGAGAAAAATAGAGTTCTACTCTCTCACGCGGCACAGGGGGTATATCAGACCTACATTTGATCTGATCAGCGGTAATCTGCCAATCCACTCGCCTCAGTCTTCTCGCTCCATGAGGTTTGTATGAGTGGATTCCCCCGGCTTTCGCCGGCGAGAAGCCCTCCTGCCTAATTT
>CASEOA010000047.1 GCA_949289455.1 uncultured Eubacteriales bacterium | reverse complement strand
CTCATCTATGACCTGAAGAGCGCCAACGACCGGGCCTGCATCTCGGTAAAGCTGGTGAGCGAGGCGGGCGTGGGCACCGTGGCCGCGGGCGTGGCCAAGGCCGGGGCCCAGGTCATCCTCATCTCCGGCTGCGACGGCGGCACCGGCGCGGCGCCCATCAGCTCCATCCACAACGCGGGCCTGCCCTGGGAGCTGGGCCTGGCTGAGACCCACCAGACCCTGATCCAAAACGGCCTGCGGTCCCGGGTGGTAGTGGAGACCGACGGCAAGCTGATGAGCGGCCGGGACGTGGCCATCGCCTGTATGCTGGGGGCCGAGGAGTTCGGCTTCGCCACCGCCCCCCTGGTGACCATGGGGTGCGTCATGATGCGGGTGTGCAATCTGGACACCTGCCCGGTGGGCGTAGCCACCCAGAACCCCGAGCTGCGCAAGCGGTTCCAGGGCAAACCGGAGTATGTGGTCAACTTCATGCGCTTCATCGCCCAGGAGCTGCGGGAACACATGGCAAAGCTGGGGGTACGCACCGTGGAGGAGCTGGTGGGCCGCACCGACCTGCTGGCCGTCCGCACCCCGGCGGTGAACCAGCGGGCCGCCACCGTGGATCTCTCCGCCATTCTGGACAACCCCTGGGCGGGGCAGGAAAAGACCCACTTTGATCCCGCCGACGCCTACGACTTCCACCTGGAGGACACGGTAGACCTGCGGATTCTGGAGAAAAAGCTGGGAACCGCCCTGATGAAGGGCTCCCCCAAGCGGGTGGAGCTGGCAGTGTCCTCCACCGACCGGGCGGTGGGCACCATCCTGGGTTCCGACATCACCCGGCTCCACGGCGGCGCCCTGGCCGACGACACCTTTACCGTCAAGTGCAACGGCGGCGGCGGCCAGTCTTTCGGGGCCTTCCTGCCCCAGGGCCTCACCCTGGAGCTGGAGGGAGACGCCAACGACTATTTGGGCAAGGGCCTGTCTGGCGGCAAGCTGGTGGTCTATCCCCCCAAAAACAGCGTCTTTGACCCGGCGGAAAACATCCTGGTGGGCAATGTGGCCCTGTACGGCGCCACCAGTGGCTCCGCCTTCCTCAACGGCGTGGCCGGGGAGCGGTTCTGCGTCCGCAACTCGGGGGCCACCGCCGTGGTGGAGGGCGTGGGCGACCACGGCTGCGAGTATATGACCGGCGGCCGGGTGGTGGTGCTGGGCCGGACCGGCAAAAACTTCGCCGCCGGCATGAGCGGCGGCGTGGCCTATGTGCTGGACGAAGGCCGGGATCTGTACCTGCGGCTGAACAAGGCCCTGGTGTCCATGGAACCTGTGACCGAAAAGCACGACATCGCCGAGCTGCGCTCCCTCATCCAGGCCCACGCCGACGCCACCGGCTCGGTCAAGGCCAAGCACATCCTGGAGTCTTTCGAAGCATATCTGCCTCTCTTTAAGAAGATCCTGCCTCATGACTACGACCGGATGCTGCGCACCATCGCCCAATACGAGGAGAAGGGCATGAGCCGGGAGGAGGCCCAGGTGGAGGCCTTTTACGTCAACACCCACCAGAAGGGGGAATAACCATGGGAAAGCCCACTGGATTTATGGAATATCAGCGTCAGGGGAACCCTTCCCAGGCTCCCCTGGAGCGTATCAAGCATTATAACGAGTTTCATCCCCGGCTCAGCCGGGAGGAGCGCCGGCGGCAGGGCGCCCGGTGCATGGAGTGCGGTGTACCCTTCTGCCAGTCGGGGGCGGTACTGAACGGTATGGTGTCCGGCTGCCCCCTCCACAACCTGATCCCCGAGTGGAACGACCTCATTTACACCGGCAACTTTACCCACGCCCTGGAACGGCTGCTGAAAACCAACAACTTCCCTGAGTTCACCGGTCGGGTATGCCCCGCCCTGTGCGAGGCGGCCTGCACCTGCGGCCTCCATGGCGACCCGGTCACCGTGAAGGAAAACGAGCTGGGCATCATCGAGGATGCCTGGGACAAGGGCCTCATGGCTCCCCGCCCCCCCAAAGCGCGCACCGGAAAGCAGGTGGCGGTGGTGGGCTCCGGTCCCGCCGGCCTGGCCTGCGCCGACCAGCTCAACCGCCGGGGCCATACCGTCACCGTCTTTGAGCGGGAGGACCGGCCCGGCGGCCTGCTGATGTACGGCATCCCCAACATGAAGCTGGAGAAATCCATCGTCCAGCGGCGGCTGGACAAAATGGCCGCCGAAGGGGTGCTGTTCCGCACTGGCGTGGATGTGGGGAAGGACGTGACCGCGGCGGAGCTGCGGCAGAACTATGACGCTGTGGTGCTGTGCTGCGGCGCCGCCCAGCCCCGGGATCTGGCCGTCTCCGGCCGGGAGCTGGAGGGCGTCTGGTTTGCGGTGGATTTTTTGAAGGAGACCACCCGGGCCCTGCTGGACAACGGCCTGGCAGAGGGCTCTTACCCCTCCGCCAAGGGCAAACAGGTGATCATTGTAGGCGGCGGCGACACCGGCAACGACTGCGTGGGCACCTGCATCCGTCACGGCTGCCAGAGTGTGCTCCAGTTGGAGATGATGCCCAAGGCGCCGGACCGCCGGACCGAAACCAACCCCTGGCCGGAATGGCCCCGGGTGTGCAAGACCGACTACGGCCAGGAGGAGGCCATCGCCCTTTATGGCCGGGACCCCAGAGTATACGAAACCACGGTGGCCGAGCTTATTGGAGACGAGCAGGGTAAGCTGGCAGCGGTGAAAACCGTTCGACTGGGGCCCGACCACCAGCCGATCCCCGGCACTGAGGAGGTTCTGGAATGCCAGCTGCTCCTCATCGCCGCCGGGTTCCTGGGGGCCCAGGCCTATGTGCCCCAGAGCTTCGGCTTGACTCTGACCGACCGGGGCCGGGTCCAGACAGAGGATGGCGGCTATGCCACCGACCTGCCCGGAGTTTTTGCCGCCGGAGATATGCGCCGGGGCCAGTCCCTGGTGGTGTGGGCTATTCAGGAGGGCCGCCAGGCCGCCCGGGCCACAGATCAGTACCTGATGGGGTACACCAATCTTTAAACCAACAAAAAAACGGGGCTGTCGCAATATAACGCGACAGCCCCGCTGTTTTTTTCATAAAAGGTGGAACCGCTCGGCCGCTGTTTTTGCCTCGCCGCGGCGCTTTACCCCCAGCTTCTGCAAAATGTGGCTGACATGGCTCTTCACCGTGGGCAGCCGGATGCCCAAAATCTCCCCAATTTCTCCGTTGCTCTTATCGGCGCACAACAGCCGGAGCACCTGCTGCTCCGCCGCCGTCAAAGGCTCCCTGGGGGACTGGCGGGGCTGTAGGAAGTTGGGATAGTACACCGCCTGGGTTCGGGCAGCCTGGATGAGCTGCCGGAGAAAGTCCTCGGAGCCCTTCCAGCCGCACTGGGTGAGCAGCGGCAGGACGGCAATGCCGTAGATGGACACCGGACGGATGAACCGGTATTCCAGGGCGATCTCCAGAGCCGCCTCCAGCTCCTGCCGCCAGCACTCCTTCCCCAACCGGAAATAGGCGATGGCCGACAGCACATGGATCTGGATGCTGTCCAGATGCCGGCGGCACAGCTCGCAGTAGGGCACCAGCGGAGCCAGCGTAAGCAGGGCAGCCTGTTCCTGCTCCATGGCCAGCTCCACCATAGCCTGGGTGACATACTGGTACCGCCACATCACCCAGATGTGCTGGGGGTCCCGGGGGGCCTTTTCCCCATACCAGGCGGCAGCCTGCTCCATCTGGCCCAGGTGGAGATCAATGCGGCAGAGCATGGCCTCCACATTAGGCAGAAATCGCTGATTTCCCTCCTCTCGGAACCGGTCCCGCAGGGTCTCAATGGTAATCCTGGCGTCATTCCCGTGGCCCGCGTCGGCCTGGGTCCGGGCCAACAGCCCTACCACAGCAAACTCAATGTCCGGAGTGCCCCGCCGCTGGATGTCATTGAGCCGGGACATCAGGGCCAGCATCCGCCCGGACACGTCCTCCCCCTTCTCAAACTTGCTCTCGGCCACAGCGCACTCGGGCAGACATACGCCGTCCCGTCCCAGCACCGCCTCTACGGGCCGGCGCATGGTGGCATACAGGAAATCGTCCTTTTTGCTCCACTCGGAGAAATCCTTTCCCCCGTTCATCAGGCTGGGGATCATACTGGTCACCGAGAAGGGCGGCATCTTGATGCCCCGGTTGGTGATGAGCTGAAAGGCCTTGCCGATGTGGGTCAGCGTCCCCTTCACCTCCCGCTGTGGCAGGGCAATGTCCAGCCAGGCCTGCCGCACCTTTGCCTCCCGGCGGGTCCGGTCCGTATAGCTGCCGCTGGCCACAAAGTCGCTCAGGGCCTGATACCACCGCTCGGACTGCTCAAACTCCAGATTCATGGAGCACAGCATACTCATACCCTGCATCAGGGTGGGAGAGCTGAGGATCTCCTCTTCCGGCAGGGCATAATAGTACCGTTCCATCTCATAGTAATGGCCCAAACCCGGATGCAGCTGGGCGTTCTTCACCAGCAGCTCAGAGATCTTGCCGTGGTTCCCGCTGCGTTCATAGCAGTCCAGCGCCGCCCTGTAATCCTCCGCCAGCTCGTAATACAGCCCACCCCGCCGGAGGATCTCCCGGCGTCCTTCGTCGGTATATACCTGGGTCAGCTCCCACTGGAGAAAGTCACGAAACAGCGGCCAGAACCGATAGGTCCCCGGCTGGTCCTGGATGAGCATATTGCTGTCCCGCTGGAGGCGGCCCAGCATCTCCCCCACCCGGCTGTCCCCGCTGATGATGCGGGCCAGCTCCAGATCGAACCGCTCAAAGAGGGATAGCTCCATCATCAGCTGCTGAAAGGGCTGGCTGAACCGGCGAAATACCGCCTCCTCCAGGTGGAAATATAAAATTTTACGGGCCTGCTCCACCAGCATGGTGTCCAGGGACTTTCCCTCCGCCAGCAGCCGCCCCACGATGGCCGTCCCCAGGGGATAACCCTGGGCCACCCGCTGCACGCCATCCAGATCCACCCCCGTCCGGGACAGGCCCAACTGCTCCAGCAGCCGGGCGGTGTCCTCCCGGTCAAACAGCATCATCTGCACGTTGATGAGGGTCATCAGGCCGGTAAACTGAAAGGGCATCAGCCAGCCGGGGGTGTTTCCCCGGGACAGGAGCACAAAGCGCTTGCCCGGCTGGTCCCGGATCAGCCGGCACACCGCCTGCTGTTCGCTCTCGTCCAGTTCCTGCATGTCGTCCACCAGCAGAACGTCCCACTGATCCTCCTGCTGTGGCAGGGTGAACCGGGGGGCCAGACCGGAACAGCCATATACCTGCCGCCCGGCCAGCAGCTGCCGGGCGGCGGCAGTTTTGCCAAATCCGCATGGGGCGCTGAACAGCACCACCCGTCCACGCTCCATGGCGGCCTGGAACCGCTCGGCCACTTGGGATCGCAATACGATAATCTCTTCCTCCACGGCTATCCCCCTGTTCCACGGTAACATTTCCGGCTATAGTATACCAAATCCGCCCAATCCTTGTCATGGGCAAACAGAAAAAAGCCCGCCGGGCCGGCGGGCTTTCGTCGGTTATAGGTTCTCCTCCTGTTGTTCCGCCTTCTGGGCATCTATGTAGGGCTTGAAAATCCTCTCCAGCAGCAGGGAGTGGAACCAGGCTACCACCACCGGCAGCACAAAGACCAGCACAAAGATCTGGGAGCAGAGCACCACGGCGGCGTAAAAGGCCAGCGCCAGCAGCACCGTCTTGGGCAGGTTCGCGATGGCCAGCTTACAGCAGGTTACCAGCAGTCCGGTAACCTGGAAGGTAAACCGGGAGAGCACAGGAAAGAGATAGCATCCCGCCCCGATGGGCAGCAGGGCAAACACCAGGTAAGCGTAATAGAGCACCAGAGCCACGCTGTCCACCCTGGCGGCCTGATAGAACAGGCCGGAGAGGAACACCAGCACCACCGCCACCGGGATCACCACCAGAGTGGTCAGCACCCCCACCTTCAGATTATCCCGAAAGGTCAGGAAGAACATCCCCCAGCTGTTGCGGTCGTTGCCCCGCATACAGCGGACTACCGTGTGATACAGGGCGGCTGTGGCGGGCCCCAGGGTCACCACCGGCAGGGAGCACACCAGCCAGAACAGGCTGAGCAGCACAATATCCACCATTTTCCCCGTCACCCGGAAGAATGCGTTATCCGGATTGAAGATGCCCATGACGCCGGCCTCCTGTCAAAACTGTTAGGATGATTGTACCCCATTTTTCTCCAAGATGCAACGGCTCCCTGTTATTCCCCAATGCAGATGGGCACTCCGTTGACCTCCACTTCCCCCTCGGCGGGGATGAGGATGTACTTTTTGCCGTCGATGACCCGGGTCTCCACCAGGCCGCTGTATTCTGAGGACACCTTCACGGTGACGGCGGGGGTGGACAGCTCCACCTTTTTGGCGTCCACCAGATTTTTGGGGCTGAGCCGGGTATCCTCCCCAAAGCTGTCGTCGTACCGGCTGTCAAAGGAGGCAATGTGGCTCTCGCTCACTCCGCAGGATTGGAGAACGCACTTTACCGCCCCCTTGGACACCAGCAGAGGCTCCTCCTCCTTGTTCTCCTTATGCTCCTCCACCAGCTCCCGGAGCTGCTCGTGGACGGCCTGCACCACCTCGTAGCTGCACTCCTCCCCCAGGGAATCCCCCAGCAGGGCCTGGAAGGTCTCCCTCTGGGCCTGGGCGGGCATGGGAGGCTGGACGGCAAAAACCGCCTGGGCAAAGTCCGGGTGGTTTTCTCCCGCGTCCCGGTTATAATAAAGAGCGTTGTACAGATTGGTGGAGCGGTCGTCAAAGGCCGGGAACAAAAAGCCCAGCTCCGGCGGCGCCACCAGCCAGTCGGCCTGCCGGTTGTAGAACCGGTTCTCCCGGACGTAAAAGCTGAGGGCGGGCTTGGTCTGCTTCACCGGACAGATGCTGCACAGAATGTAGGAGTATACCTCCTCCGAGGCGTCCTTCTGCTCCTCCCCGTCCTTGGCCTTGTAGGGCACGTCGTAGCGGTCATGGGCCAGCAGGATGAGATAATTCCCCTCCAGGTCCAGGCTGTCGATGGCCTTCTGGAAGAACGCCTGCACCGCCTCCTCGTCCCGGAGGGCGCTGTCCCGCAGGGCCATGAGCAGCCTGTGCTCCTCTCCCTGGGCCACCTGCTGGGTGGCAAAGGTGATGTCCAGCAGGTTGCGGTCCATCCCGCCGGACAGGGTCCGCCGCAGAATGGACAGCAGCTTCTCGCTCTCCTCCTGGCTCATCATGGCCAGGGATTGGTCAAACTGGGAGACGATCTCCCCCTTTTCGTTCACATAGCAGCCACGCACATGGGTGATGGCGCTCTTGTCCGCCTTAAACCGGCGGCGCAGCTCCGCCGCTTCCTTTTCCTTCATGGTTCATTCCTCCATCCCGGGTTTTTCCAGAATGCCTCCCAGGTCAGCGTTCCTCGATCTCCATGGTCTCCATCTGCATTCTGGTGATACCGTTACGCTTGCCGTAGTTTTCCCAATAGATAGTAGATGCCCACAGGTATATCTTCTTGGTAATGGGCATGGTCACCTTCAGCCGCCGACTCCGGCCGGCCGCCATGGCGGAGGCCAGCTTCCGAATCTTCCGCCGCACCAGGAAGGCGAAAGGGGTGTTCAAAATGACCTCACCGCCCCCGATCTCCAGCACGGAGCCAAAGGGATAGCCGTTGGCCTGACAGAAGGCTTGGACAATCTCCACCGACACGTCGTTCTGCTCCGGCTCCAGAAAGCCGCAGTTGATGAGCACCGATACCCTGGGCTTCTCCACCGGCGGATGCTCCGCCAGAGCGTGCAGGAAGTGTAGCAGGGTCACCGGCGGGCAGTCGGCGTACAGGGGAAACACCAGCAACAGCTGGGCACACTCCGCCGCGGCCCGGCACAGCTCCAGGTGGTTGGTCTTGGTAATGGCCCGGTACTCAGTATCCATCCGACTGGCTTTGGCGAACAGGGCGGCATATTGCTTGGAATTGGACCGGGGCTCCCGGGGGCTTCCGTTGAGGATCAATATCTTTTCCATGTCCGCACCTCATCCCGTACCGCCTGCTCCACGCCGTCCTCCGACACAAAGTCCACCTGTACGTCCTGAAAATTCATATTGCTGGCGTTGCGCTCCACCAGGCGGCGAAAAATCTCCCGCTCCCGGCTGGAGATCTCCCCATAGCCCAAAACCACCGTCCGTTTGGGTACCACACGGCGCTGATAGTGGTGGGTCTCCCCATGGAGCAGACGGATAAATGCCTTCTGGACGGGAATGGCCCTCTCCAGCATGGTTTTCATCACGGTATCATAGCAGCCGTATACAACCCGGGTGACATACAGCACCCGGTCGCTGGCCGCAATCAGAGGATAGACCTTTACCGCGTCGTCCCGGATCACACACTTGCCGGGGGTCTTGGTCCAGCAGCCGAAGCACCCCACGCAGTTGGCGATCTTCATCTGGGACAGGTCCACCCACTGGGTCACATCCGGATCTGCCGGAGGCAGCTCCAGATGCCGGTCGCTCATAATCAAATTCATACTGTACTCCTCTGCTTTAGGCGATGGAATCCAGACTTCTATCCCGGCGTGAAAAAAATAATCCGAACCTATCTCCTGTCGGAAACAAGTTCGGATTATCTTGGTTTGGTGCGCGAGGCGGGACTTGAACCCGCACGTGCGTAATGCACACTAGAACCTGAATCTAGCGAGTCTGCCAATTCCACCACTCGCGCATTTGATTGTCGCGCTTTCGCTCAGCGCAGGATTTATATTACCACGTTCCCCCTCTGTTGTCAACAACTATTTTCGATTTTTTCTTTTTCTTTCTCCGGCCCACCGGCCGCCCTTGCGTCCGTCCCCCGTCTATGGTAGCATAGGACTGATAAAACTTACTGTTTTGGAGTGTTTACGATGGATGATCTGCTGTTTATCAACGCCTGTGTCCGGGGGGATCGATCCCGCTCTTTGAAGCTGGCCCGGCATTTCCTGTCCAAGTGGCAGGCCCTCCACTCCCAGGCAAGCCTCACCGAACTGGATCTGTGCACCCACCGGCTGCCTCCCCAGTACCCCGAGGTACTGGAGGAGCGGGACGCCCTGTGGAACGCCGGCAAGCTGGACCACCCCATGTTTGCCCCCGCCCACCAGTTTGCCGGCGCCGGCAAGCTGGTCATCGCCGCCCCCTTCTGGGATCTGTCCTTCCCCGCCATTTTAAAGATTTACCTGGAGCGGATCTCGGTTACCGATATCACCTTCGGCTATGACGACCTGGGCAGAAGCGTGGGCAAATGCCGGGCGGACAAACTGCTGTTCATCACCACCCGGGGCGGCAACTTCTCCAGCCCGGAGACCGCCTGGATGGAGATGGGGGCCCGGCAGCTGGAGGCCCTGTGCGCCATGTACGGCATCGACCAGTTCCTCTGCCTGGCCGCTGAGGGACTGGATGACATCCGCAACGACAAGGACGCCCTGATGGCCCAGGCCATGGCCCGGGCGGAGGCCACGGCGGAGGTGTTTTGAGTGCGGCCCCGGATTCTGCTGCTCACCACCGGCGGCACCATCGCCTCCCTGCCCACTGGGGCGGGCCTGGCCCCCGGCCTGGCGGGAGAGGAACTGGCCCGGCTCCTCCCCCACGGCGTCACCGACGCCTATGAAATCACCATCCATGACATTCTCCACCTGGATTCCTCCAACATCCAGCCGGAGGAGTGGCAGACCATCGCCCGGCAGGTGTTCGCCCAGCGGGACGCCTACGACGGCATTGTTATCACCCACGGCACCGATACCATGGCCTATACCGCTTCGGTGCTCTCCTTCATGCTGCGGGGCATTCCCATCCCGGTGGTCCTCACCGGGGCCCAGCTGCCCATGACCCACCCCCTCAGTGACGGCATGGAAAATCTGCGCACCGCTCTGGCCATGGCGGCCTCCAGGGTTGCGGGGGTCTTTCTGGCCTTTGACCGGAAGGTGATTCTGGGCTGCCGGGCAGTGAAAACCCGCACCACCGACTTTGACGCCTTTGAGAGCGTCAACTGGCCCCTGGCCGCCAACGTGGACGGCAAGGGACTCCAGATCCACCCCGCCGCCATTCCCAACCTCTCCGGGGCCTGCGCTCTCCGGGACAGACTGTGCGACAAAGTGTTCCTTATCAAGCTCACTCCCGGCCTGGACCCGGAGATCTTCGATATGCTCCTTCAGATGCACTACCGCGGCATCGTCATCGAGGCCTTTGGGGCGGGGGGCCTCCACTTTGTCCGCCGGGACCTGATCGCCAAACTCCAGGCCGCCGCCCAGGCGGGAATGACCGTGGTGGTGTGCAGCCAGTGCCTGTATGAGCCCAGCGACTTCTCCCTCTACGAGGTGGGCCAGCGGGCCCTGGAGCAGGGGGTCATCCAGGGCCGGGACATGACCACCGAAGCGGCGGTGACCAAGCTCATGTGGGTGCTGGGCCAGACCGGCGACCGGGAGATTATCCGGGACTACATGGAGCGCTCCCTGGCGGGGGAAATGGCCTGAGACGGCCTGCCGCAAGTCAGCAGTTCAAAAAGTAGTTTTCATAGCGAAACCGGGCCCGCGGAGCACCGCGGACCCGGTTTTTATGTATTTCAGCAACGCTCCACCCGGAGGGCACGCATGGCGTTGAGAATGGCGATCACCGCCACTCCCACGTCGGCAAACACCGCCGCCCACATGGAGGCCACACCAAAGGCCCCCATCGCCAACACCACGCCCTTTACCCCCAGGGCAAAGACGATGTTCTGCCGGACAATGCGGACCGTCTTGCGGGCGATCCCCACCGCCGCCGCCAGTTTGGAGGGCTTGTCGTCCATGAGCACCACGTCGGCGGCCTCGATGGCGGCGTCCGAACCCAGGGCCCCCATGGCCACCCCCACGTCGGCCCGGGTGAGCACCGGGGCGTCGTTGATGCCGTCCCCCACAAATACCAGCTTGCCCTTGGAAGAAGTCTGGGCCAGGAGCTGCTCCACCCGGTCCACCTTGTCCCCCGGCAGCAGCTGGGCGTGGCACTCATCCACCCCCAGCTCCGCCGCCACAGCGGCGGCAGCCTCCTCGGTGTCCCCGGTGAGCATGACCACTTTTTTCACGCCCAGGGCCTTCAGCCGGGCAATGGCCCCCTTGGCGTCTGGCTTGGGCAGATCAGAGAGGACAATGTAGCCGGCGTAGGCCCCGTCCACCGCCACATGGACCAGGGTGCCGGGCAGCTCGGAGGGGGGCACAGAGACGCCGCGCCCCTCCAGCAGCCGACGGCTGCCCGCCAGCACCTGATTGCCGTCTACCAGGGCCTCAACCCCGTAACCCGCCTGCTCCCTGACATCGGTCACCCGGCTGGCATCCAGCTCCCGGGGACAGGCCGCCCGGATGGACTGGGAGATGGGATGGTCTGACCACCGCTCCGCCAGGGCGGCGTACTCCAGCAGGCGGTGGGGCTCCACCCCCTCCGCCGGATGGAGGGCAGTGACCCCGAAGGACCCCTGGGTCAGGGTACCCGTCTTGTCGAACACCACCGTCTCGGCGGCGGCCAGAGCCTCCAGATAGTTGCTCCCCTTCACCAGGATACCGCACCGGCCGGCACCCCCCACACCGCCGAAAAAGCTGAGGGGTACCGAGATCACCAGGGCACAGGGGCAGGAAATCACCAGGAATACCAGAGCCCGGTGGAGCCACTGGCTCCATCCGGTGCCCGCCAGGAAGGCGGGCAGGGCGGCCTGGGGCAGGAGGATCAGAGCCAGGGTGGGCAGCAGGAAGAGTGCCAGGGCGGCCAGCACCACGCAGGGAGTGTAGTACCGGGCGAACCGGGTAATGAACTGTTCGGAGCGGGACTTGCGCTCGGCGGCATTCTCCACCAGCTCCAGAATGCGGGCCACGGTGGACTCCTCGTACGGCTTGGTCACCCGCAGCCGCAGCAGGCCGGACTGGTTGACGCAGCCGCTGAGAACACTGTCCCCCACCCCCACCGTCCGGGGCAGGGACTCGCCGGTGAGGGCGGCAGTATCCAGGGCGGAGGTTCCCTCCTCCACTACCCCGTCCAGGGGAACCCGCTCTCCCGGCTTCACCACAATACGGGCTCCCACCGGCACCTCTTCCGGGTCGGTCTGGGTCACCGTGCCGTCCGGTCCCTCCAGGTTGGCCCACTGGGGGCAGATGTCCATCAGCTGGGCGATGGACTGACGGGAGCGGTCCACGGCGTAGCTCTGGAAGAGCTCCCCCACCTGGTAAAACAGCATGACAAAGACAGCCTCGGCGTATTCCGTGGTGAAAAAGGCCCCCACAGTGGCCAGAGCCATGAGAAAGTTCTCATCAAACACCTGGCCCCGGACTAAATTGCGCAGAGCGCTCCAAACCACGTCCCAGCCCACAATAGCGTAGGGAATCAGATAGCATACCGCCTCCAGCGGCTGGGACAGGTCTGGCAGCAGCCTGACCACCGCCAGCAGTACTGCCGCCGCCAAAATCCGGCTCAGATCCCGCCGCTGGCTCCCGGTCAATTTACCCACAGGACTCCCCCCTTTAGCGTTTGATGACACAGTGGGGCTCCACCTTCCGGCAGATGGCCGCCGCCTGGTCCATAATCTCCTCAAACCGGCTGTCGTCGGCGTCTATGGTCAGCTTCTGGGTCATAAAGCTGACAGCCGCGTGGTTCACCCCCGGCAGCTTCTGAATGGCCGCTTCCATCTTGGCAGCACAGTTGGCGCAGTCCAGATGCTCCATGGAAAAACGCTTTTTCATTTTAAATTCCCTCCTCTCTCGTCACAGCTCGCCTACATGTTCCAGTCCCTGGTTGATGATGGTCTTGACGTGGTCGTCCGCCAGGGCGTAGAACACCGTCTTGCCCTCCCGGCGGGAACGCACCAGCTTCATGTTCTTCAGCAGCCGGAGCTGGTGGGAGATGGCCGACTGTGTCATGCCCAGCAGGGTGGCAATGTCGCATACGCACAGCTCCGAGGTAAACAGCACATACAAAATCCGAATCCGGGTGGAGTCCCCAAAGACGTGGAAGAGCTCCGCCAGATTATATAGGGTGTCCTCGTCAGGCATCTCCCGGCGCACCAGCTCCACAACGTCCGGATGGGCCGCCATCAGGTCACAGCATTCTACGGGGTTGTTGTCATTCACGTTATCACCTGCTCATATGATTATTTGTTCATGTGTTTATACTAGCATTGCCTCACCGCATTGTCAAGTACCAAGGCAAAAAAAGAGCTGCCGCACGGATACGGCAGCTCCCCTTGGTTGCTCCGGGCACCTCCGTGCCCGCTCAGCCCTCTACTCTGATTTGCAGCTCGGTGACGTACTCCTCCACCCGGTTGGTGTCGTGGGCATCAATGCGGTAGAGCTCCAGGGGTGGTCCGGCGGGCCGCCGCCCCGCCGCCGACACAAAGCCGGTGAGCAAAGCCAGATGGCGCTCCAGGGCCTCATAGGGCCCCCGGTAGTACAGCCGGGCATATTCCCCCGCCGGCAATCTGTCGTCATAAGGCAGGCCGGGCTTGGTGAGGAAAAATACCCGGGAGAAATGGTTGAAGATCCCCCGCTCCAGGCTGCTCTGGTCTACCGCCGCCCCCATGCACTGGCTGCCGATGATCTGGATATAATCTTGGTGCCGCTGGGCCAGCCGCTTGAGCTGGAAGTCGATCTCCTTCTCCAGAATGAAGTCCTCCTCCAGAAACACATAGGGCCGCTCCTCCTCCGTCACCCACTCCGGCCGCAGGGCCTCCACCGCACGATACCGCTCCAGCCGCTGCCGCCGGTCCTCCGCCTCCTGTCGGGCCTCCTCCAGCTCGGCCATCCGGCGGACCAGCAGCTCCTCCTCCCGATCCAGCAAGGCCAGGGTCTCTCCCACGCTCCGCCGCTCCAGATAACCCCGGATGGTCTGGGTGGGCAGGTCCAGCTCCCGCAGGGCCCGGATGATATTCAGGGTGCACACATCCTGAATGCCGTACCGCCGGTAGCGATTCTCTCCCCGGGCCGGGTGGAGCAGCCCCTTTTCCTCATAGTACCGCAGGGTATCCGGGCACAGATCAAAGAGCTTGGCTAGCTCGTGGATCTGATAATATTCCTTCAATTTTTTGCGCCCCCTCTTGACTCTCGTATAATACGAGGGTTTATCATGGTACCAGCGAGGAGGTTTTATCCGTGAAGCTGGTATCCAAATTTCTGAAATTCACCATCCCGTCCATTGTGTCCATGTGGATTTTCTCCCTGTACACCATTGTGGACGGTATTTTCGTGGCCCACGGAGTGGGCAGCCATGCCCTGGGGGCGGTGAACCTGTCCATGCCCTTTGTGTCTCTCATCTTCACCATCGGCATCCTGCTGGCCACCGGCACCTCCACCGTCCTCTCCCTGGCCCTGGGCCGGGGGGACGAGGAGGAGGCCCGCAACTACTTCAACCAAAACCTGGCGGTAGTCATCGCCCTGTCCCTGGCCCTCACCGCCGGGGTGCTCCTCAACCTGGAGGAGGTGGCCCGGTTCCTGGGAGCCGATGGGGATCTGCTCCCCCTGGTGAAGGAGTATGTGGGCACCATCGCCTGCTTCGCCGTCTTTTTCACCGTGTCCTACAACCTGGAGGTTCAGGTGAAGGCGGACGGCGCTCCCCACGTCAGTACCATCGGGGTGCTGTCCTGCGCCGTCATGAACATCCTGCTGGACTATGTGTTCGTCATGCACTTTCACTGGGGGGTGTGGGGGGCCGCCCTGGCCACCGGACTGTCTCAGGTCACCTCCACGGCGGTGTTTGTCTTTTACTTTATCCGCCACCCCGCCCCCCTGCGGTTTGGCAAATTCCGGCCCAACCTGGGGGCTTACCGCAGGATCATCCCCTTGGGCACCGCCGACGGCCTCAGCGAGTTCTCCAACGGCATCGTCATTTTCCTGTTCAACCAGACTATCCTGCGGGTATCCGGAGAGGCCGCCCTCACCTCCTATACCATCGTCAGCTATGTGAACACCCTGGTGCTCATGACCATGATCGGCACCGCCCACGGGGTGCAGCCCCTGTCCAGCTTTTATCTGGGGGCGGGAGAGCGGCCGGTGTGCCATAAGTTCCTGTCCTATGGCCTGCGTCTGGTGGCGGGAGCAGGGGTGTTGTTCTGTGGGCTCTGCCAGCTGCTGGCCGGACCCATTGTGGGGCTCTTCCTGGCCCCTGACGACCCCCTGCTGGGCTACTCCATGGCCGCCCTGCGGATGTATGCCTGGTCCTTCCTCCCCCTGGGGTTCAACGTGGTGGTCTCCGGATTCTTCACCGCCATGGAGCACCCCTTCCCCGCCCTCACCATCTCCTTTGGACGGGGGCTGGTGCTCATCTCCGGCTGCCTGATGGTGCTGTCCGCCTGGCTGGGGGAGACGGGAGTGTGGCTCTCCCCCCTGGTCTCCGAAGGGCTGTGCCTGCTGGCCACCCTGGGCTTTCTGGCCCGCTATTTCCATACGGTACGGAAAAACAGCCCGTGATCCGGGCCGTTTTTCATGGGTTGAGCAGGTACTGTTCCACTGCCATGCCTACCCCGCCCTCCTTGTTGGAGCCGGTAACATAGCGGGCTGCCTCCTTGGCCTCCGGGGAGCCGTTGGCCATGGCGAAGGACCAGTTGGCCCAGCGGAGCATCTCCAGGTCGTTGCCCGCGTCCCCAAAGGCCATCACCTGGTCAGGGCCCAGCCCCAGCTGGGCGCACAGGGCCTGGATGGCGGTGCCCTTGTTTACCCCCAGTGCGGTGAGCTCCAGGTTGCCCTCATATGAGCTGGCCGCCGCCAGAGGGCCCAGCTCATCGGTCAAGGCCAGCAGCTCCCGTTTTCGGGCCTCCGGGATGTGGAAGATGTGGATCTTCTCCACCGCCTTGCCGTCCAGAGCGGCGTTGATATCCTCCGGGAAGTGGGAACAGGCCCGCAGCACCTGGGCAAACTCAGGTGAGAGGGCGCTGCCCACCACCAGCTCCATCCGGTCCTGCTGAATGTAGTTCTCCCCCTCACAGTACACCTCAAAGGGCAGTCCCCAGTCCAGCAGCTTCCGGATGGCCTCCCGGCGGGCTTCCTCCGGCATGGGCCGGCGGTAGAGCCACTGGTTTTTCGCCACGTCCAGCACCGCCGCGCCATTGGACAGCACGGCGTACCGGGTCACCCCCAGCTGGGCGTCCACCCCCCGCAGCAGGGCCCAGGCCCGGCCGCTGGCGATGGCCACCGAAGCCCCCTGCTCCGCGGCCGCCCGGAGGGCGGCGATGTTCCGGGGCGGCACGGTGGCGTGGTCGTCGTCCAGCAGGGTGCCGTCCATATCCAGGCAGATCAGTCGAATATCATTCATAGCATACTCCATCTGTGTTCAAATTGCCCCTCCAGTATACAGGACGGCGGGCTTTCTTGCAACCCACAGAAAAAACGCAGGCCGTCCGGCCTGCGTTTTTTCTGTTATCGGATGTTTTTCATGGTCCTCCACCGGTTGGAGCGGTAGAACCAGTAGCCCACCGGCACCGAGCTGGACACAGCGATGCCACAGGCCAGATAGACGCCGTAGATGCCCATAAAGTGCTCCAGTACCACCGCCAGCACCAGCCGCACCACAATGCAGTTGAGGAAGGAGTTCCACATGATAAACACAGTGTGGCCCGAACCGGTGGCCAGGGTATTGTAGGTGAACATACCGGCGTAGAAGATCTGGCAGACGATCTCAATGCGCAGGTTAATGACGGCCCAGGCCTGCACGTCGGGGTCGGGGGTGAAGATCATCACCAGCCAGGGGGCCAGCACCTCGGCCAGCACCACAATGAGGGTAGCCATGCCCAGTGACAGCTTCATGCAGGTTTTCATCACCTGCTCCGCCCGGTCATACAGCTTGGCTCCCAGGCACTGGGCGCACATAGTGCCTGCGCCGGTGGTGAGGGCGGAGACAAAGAGCTGACAAAAATCCCGGATCTTGTTGGACACCCCGTTGGCGGCCGACACGTCCACATCGTACTTGTTGATGAGGGTGAGCACCACCAACCAGGACACGCTGGCGATGGTCCACTGGAGAGCCACCGGGAGGCCCAGCTTCAGGGTACGGCTCACCACTTGCCGGTCGGGGGCCAGGTAGCGGGGCAGCAGGCCCAGGTCGGCCCGGTGGGCCAGGCAAAAGCACAGGGCGGCGGCAAAGGACACCGCCTGGCCGGTGACGGTAGCCAGGGCGGCTCCCGCCACCCCCATATTCCACACCGCCACAAAGAGGATATCCAGCACCACGTTGAGGGATACTGACGCGATGATACAGTACAGCGGAATCCGGGAGTTGCCCACCCCTCGCAGGATAGCCGACAGGGCGTTGTAGCCGAAGATGAAGAGCAGGCCCACCCCACAGATACCCAGGTAGGCCACCGAGTCAGCCATAGCGGGGGCCTTCAGCAGCACCAGGATGGGCCGGCAGAGAAGCACCACCAGGGCGGTAAACAGTACGCCGGCGATAGCTCCGATGGACACGGTGTTGCCCGCCGCCTTCCGGCGGTCCTCATGGGCGCCGCTGCCGAAATACTGGCTCACCAGGATGTTGCCGCCCACCGTGACACCGATGGCCAGCTGGGTGAGCATGTTCATGATGACGCTGGAGGTGTTGATGGCAGAGATGCCGTTTTCCCCGATATAGTGGCCGGCAATGATGATATCCGTAATGGAATAGATGGCCTGCAACAGGCTGGATGCCACCAGGGGCATGGCGTACTGAATCAGCTTCCGGCTGACGGCGCCTTGGGTGAGATCGTTTTGCAGGGCTGGCATACCCTTATCCTCTCCTTTTTCTCTCAATCAGAATCAGTGTACCTCTCCGGCCGCCATCCCGCAAGCCCCACCTTTTGCTCAGTGACTTACACATAGGTAAGTGACAAGGCGTGAAAAGCAGGGCGCGCCGTTGGCGCGCCCTGCTTGGGGTCTCTCTTACTTGCTGTGCTTCTTCACCAGATAATCGTGCATGGCGGCGGCGGCCTTCTTGCCGGCGCCCATGGCCAGGATGACGGTGGCGGCGCCGGTGACGGCGTCACCGCCGGCGTACACGCCCTCTCGGGTGGTAGCCATGGTCTCCTCGTCGGCCACCAGGCAGCCCTTCTTGTTGGCGTCCAGGCCGGGGGTGGTGGAGCGGATCAGGGGGTTGGGGCTGGTGCCCAGGCTCATGATGACAGCGTCCACTTCCAGCTCGAACTCGCTGCCGGGCACCTCCACAGGACGGCGGCGGCCGCTGGCGTCAGGCTCGCCCAGCTCCATCTTGATGCACTCCATGGCCCGCACCCGGCCCTTTTCGTCGCCCAGGATTTTCACCGGGTTGTTCAGGAGCAGGAACTCGATGCCCTCTTCCTTGGCGTGGTGGACCTCTTCTTTACGGGCGGGCATTTCGGCCTCGCTGCGGCGGTACACCACATACACGTGCTCGGCGCCCATGCGCATGGCGCAGCGGGCGGCGTCCATAGCCACGTTGCCGCCGCCCACAATGGCAGCCTTCTTGATCTTCTTGATGGGGGTGTCGTAGGTGTTCAGGTAGGCCTTCATCAGGTTGATACGGGTGAGGTACTCGTTGGCGGAGTACACGCCAGCCAGAGTCTCGCCGGGAATGCCCATGAACATGGGCAGGCCAGCGCCGGAGCCCACAAAGACAGCCTCATAGCCGGCCTCGAACATCTCGTCGATGGTGTAGGTCTTGCCCACCACCATGTCGGTCTCCAGGTCCACGCCCATAGCGGTGAGCTTGGCCACCTCGTTGGCCACAATGGCCTTGGGCAGACGGAACTCGGGGATGCCGTACACCAGCACGCCGCCGGCGGTGTGGAACGCCTCGAACATGGTCACCTGATAGCCCAGCTTGGCCAGGTCGCTGGCGCAGGTCAGGCTGGCGGGGCCGGAGCCCACCACCGCCACCTTGATGCCGTTGCTCTCGGGCTTGGCGGGCATCTCGTTGATGTTCTGGCGATACCAGTCGGCCACAAAGCGCTCCAGCCGGCCGATGGCCACAGGCTCGCCCTTGACGCCCCGGACGCAGTACTTCTCGCACTGGCTCTCCTGGGGGCAGACGCGGCCGCTGACGCCGGGCAGGGCGTTGGTATCGGAAATGATCTCATAGGCGGCCTTGAAGTCGCCCTCGGCCACCTTGGCAATAAAGTCGGGGATGTGGATGTTCACCGGGCAGCCGCCCACGCAGGGCTTGTTCTTGCAGTTGAGGCAGCGGGTGGCCTCCTCCATGGCCTGCTCCTTGGTGTAGCCCAGGCAGACCTCCTCAAAGTTGCGGCTGCGGACCTTGGGGTCCTGCTCGGGCACGGGGACTTTGGTCATACTCATATTCGGCATCGTTATGTACTCCCTCTCACTGAATCATCTGGTGGGCCAGCTGCTCCATCCGGCAGGCATGGCGCTCTTTTTCCTCGGTCTCTTCCCCGCGGTACACGGTGTTGCGGCTCATCAGCTCGTCAAAGTCCACCTCGTGGCCATCAAAGTCGGGGCCGTCCACACAGGCAAACTTCATCTTGCCCCCCACGGTGACACGGCAGCCGCCGCACATACCGGTGCCGTCGATCATGATGGGGTTGAGGGACACGATGGTCTTGATGCCAAAAGGCTTGGTCACGGCGGCAACGAACTTCATCATGATGATGGGACCAATGGCGATGACCACGTCATACTGGTTGCCCGCCTCGATGAGGCTCTTCAGCTTATCGGTGACAAAGCCCTTCTCACCGTAGGAGCCGTCGTCGGTGGTGAGGTACAGGTTGTCACAGGCGGCCTTGAACTCCTCCTCCAGGATCACGATGTCCTTGGAGCGGAAGCCGGCGATGACGTCCACCTGAATGCCCTTGGCGTGGAGGCTCTTGGCCTGGGGATAGGCAATGGCGCAGCCTACGCCGCCGCCCACTACGCAGACCCGCTTGGTACCCTCGGGCAGCTCGGTGGGCAGGCCCAGGGGGCCCACGAAATCCTTGATGTAATCCCCTTCGTTCAGGTCGCCCAGCAGCTCGGTGGTCAGACCGACCTTCTGGAAGATGATGGTGACGGTCCCCTTCTCGCGGTCATAGTCCGCGATGGTCAGAGGAGTGCGCTCCCCGTATTCATCCACCCGCAGGATGATGAACTGGCCCGCCTGGGCCTTCTTCGCGATGAGAGGGGCCTCCACTTCCATCAGCGTGACGCTGGGGTTGAGGACCTTTTTCCGAACGATTTTTACCATGTACTTCAACCTCGCCTTTTTCGCCCCCGTTTGAATGGGGGCTCTTTTTCCTTCATTCCCATTTTCTCTCAGAAAAATGTCTGTTGGAAGCAAACATTTTCCATGTCAGAAAAACCATATCAGCTTTTATCTCATTTGTCAAGGCAGATACTAACCGGTTAGTACAGTTTTTTTACTTAACATACACCCATCGGATGCTGATGGAAAAATATCCATTCCGCAGATCCGCCTCCACACGGCAGCCCATCTGCTCTGCCAGAGCCTTTACGATGGCCAGCCCCAGGCCGGTATTCCGGCCGGTGCGCATCTTATCCGAGGTAAAAAACCGGTCAAAGATATGGGGCAGATCCTCCTCCGTCAGTTCGTCGGTGTCGTTGGCAAAGAGGCTCACCACCTCATCCCCGTCCCGGTAGAGCTTTACGGTCATTTTGCCCCTGCCGTGATCCAAGGCGTTGCGGATCAGGTTGGTGAACACCCGCAGCACCCCGCCGCTGTCCGCCAGCACTGGGGGCAGATGCTCCTCCAGCTCCACCGTCATGTCGAATCCCTTTTCGGTAAAATCCCCGTAGAAGGCGGCCAGCAGACCGGACAGGCTGGCGTACAGGTTTACCGGCTCCCGGTTCAGAGGGAATTCGCCCCCCTCCAGCCGGGACAGGTCGTAAAAGCCGGTGATGAGGCTCTGGAGGGCCTTGGCCCTGCTCTCCACCACCGCCAGATATTCCCGCCGCTCCTCCTCCCCCAGGTTTTCGTCCTCCAGCAGCTGGAGATAGCCCAAAATGGAGGTCAGGGGGGTGCGCAGGTCATGGGACACGTTGGCGATCTGGCGGCGGAGGGACTGCTCTCGCTCCCGCCACACCGACTGATCCTGCCGCCGCAGCTCCAGCAGCCGGTTGACCTGCTCCAGCAGGGCTTCGGCGCTGCGGTTTGGCACCTCCATCCGCACCCGGGCGGTGCTATCTCCCCGGACCTGCTCCTCCAGCTGGGCCGCAGCTCCCCGCAGGGCCCGGCGCTGGGTCCACACCCACAGCCCCAGCCCACAGCTGAACAGGGCCAACAGAATACACAGGCTCAGCAGCATCTCCACCCCTCCTTTTGAAACCCAAGGAGGCGTGCCGCAAATGCGGCACGCCCTTGGCGCAGCGTTATTTGATCTCCCGCCGGCGGAACCACAGCAGGCCCAGGCCGGTGGAAACCAGGAACCAACCCAGGCCCACCGCCCAGCACCAGAGCAGGTACTCCCAGGTCAGCCAGTTGGGAAAAAAGCTGGGCGCCAGCAGGGATGCCGGCATAATGACCGCCTGGAGGAGCCAGGTGGTCTGGCCGCTTCCGAACATCCCCGCCAGGGCAGCCAGAATGGGCTGGCCGAAAAAGCTGAGCAGGTAGTAGCACGCCATCCAGCCCGCCGTGCTGGGGATTCCCATGGCCATCAGGTGGCACAGGCTGTATATCCCGCACCACACCGGCAGGGAGCCCAGCAGGGCGAAGCCCACCGCCGCCAGGGCCACCAGATTGTCGCTCCCATCCCCGTGGGGCAGGATGAGCCAGCCCGCCAGGAGGTAGCCCCCGATGAGGACCAGGCAGAGCCCCAGGCCCAGCAGCAGCCCCGCCGCCAGCTTGCCCAGGTAGATCCGCCCCCGGTCCAGGCCAAAGGAGACCTCGTTTTTCATAGTGCTCAGGATTCCACCGTCCACCACCTGGGTGATAAGCGGAGCCACCAGCATCCCCAGCAGCATGGTAGTGGCTGCGGCGGAGGCCATCTGGGCAAAGTCCTCCGCAAACAGCATTAGGGCGGTAAACAAGCCGGTGAGCACCGCCAGCAGGAGCGCCAGCACATACAGGCCCTTGGTGCGGGAGGCCTTCCACAGCTCCGCCTGGATATAGTTGAGCATGGCGTTCCCTCCCCGCAGTTTGGCTCAGCGGATCTCCTTTTTCCGGAAGGCCAGCAGGCCCACCGCCGTGGCCCCCACCAGCACGACCATACCCACCAGCCAGCACTGGCCCACATAGTCCCACTGGAAGGCGTTGGCACTCAGGCGCTCCAGCATAACGGCGGGCATGAACTGGCGGATGGTCTCAAAGACCGGGTGGATCAGGATACCGCACAGCTGGAAGATGGGAGGCACCACCCCCAGCAGGCCCACCGCCAGGAAGGCGGCCATGGTGGAACTGCGCACCAGGAAGTAACAGGCCAGCACCACCCCCTGGCCTCCCAGCCACAGGGGCAGGGAGCCCGCCAGAGCATAGCCCACCGCCTCCAGGGCCAGCTGGTCAAACTCGTTGTGGGGCAGCAGAATCCAGCAGCCCAGCATGTAGAACCCCAGCATGACCGCGGCGGCCACCACCGCCACCAGGGTGGACACCGCCAGCTTGCCCAGGTAGATCCGTCCCCGGGGCAGACCGTAGGCCACCTCATTTTTTAAGGTGTTGTGCTTGTGCTGCTCGGAAAAGACCATGTCGCCGGTGAGAATAGTGGCGTACAGGCCGATGCTCATGAGCATCACCAGGGTGATAACGGCAGAGTGGAAGTCCATGCCGGCGTTGCCGTTGGAAGAGGTGAACCAGCACCCCCACACCATCAGCCCCTCCAGGGCCAGCACCACCAACAGGGTGAGGTAGAGATATTTTCTGTGAAAGACCTTGTAGCACTCGGCAGCCAGATAGTTACGCATGGCGGACACCCCCGATCATGGACAGGAAGTAGTCCTCCAGGTTGGCCCCCCGGCTCTCGATGGACTGGAGGCCCACGCCCCCCTCCACCAGGGCCTTGGCCACCGCCTGGGGCCGGTCCAGCTCCTGGTACAGCCGCAGCAGGTTGCCGGGCAGCACCTCGTAGTCCCGCAGGTTCAGCCGCTGCTCCAGCACCAGGGCGCCGGCGGCGGGATCGTCCACCCGCACCTCAATGCAAGCCCGGCACTTCTCCTCCAGGGCCTGGGCGGTGATCTGCTCCAGCATGACCCCATTGTCCAGGAAGCCATAGCAGGTGGCCAGATTGGCCAGCTCGGGCAGGATATGGCTGGAGATGAGGATGGTGGTCTGCCGCTCCCGGTTGAGCTTGAGCAGCAGGTTGCGGAACTCCACGATCCCCTCCGGGTCCAGGCCGTTGATGGGTTCGTCCAGCAGCAGGAAGTCGGGCCGGTTCATCAGGGCCAGGGCCAACCCCAACCGCTGCTTCATGCCCAGGGAGAAGTTCTTGAAGGTTTTTTTGCCGGTGTCCGCCAGGTCCACCTCCTCCAGCACCTGGTCCACCGTCCTCTTGCCGGGCACCCCCCGCTGGATACGGTAGTATTCCAGGTTCTGTTTTGCGGTGAGGTAGGGATAAAAACTGGGGGTCTCCACCATCACCCCGGTGCGGGCCCGCATCCGAGGCAGCGCCTTCCCGGTGGCCCCGAAGAGGGATATCTCCCCCGCCGTGGGCACCGTCTGAGCGGACACCATACGGATGATGGTGGTCTTGCCCGCCCCGTTGCGGCCTACCAGGCCGTAGATCTGGCCCTTCCCCACGGTGAGCTCCACCCGGTCTGCCGCCAGGTGATTGCCGTACCGCTTGGTCAGGCCCTTGGTCGCCAATACTGTATCTGTCATTGGGCATCAGCCTTTCTCTTAGTTTGTGATGCCAGTATAGCGGCAGGGGAACAACAGGGCTTTAAGCAAAGATGAAGAATTTTTAAAGTTGCGTTCAGTATGCCGATGTGGGTACCGTCACCTACAGGTCGCTCATTTTGAACCCAATGCCCCACACCGTTTTGATATACTCGGCGGGGCTGGCCTTGGCCAGCTTAGAGCGCAGGTTGGAGATGTGGACGTTCACCGTGTTGTCGTCCCCCATGTACTCCCCGCCCCACACCTGCTGGTAGAGCTCCTCCCGGGTGAACACCTTCTTGGGGTGCTCCATCAGCAGGGCCAGGATGCGGAACTCCCGGGCGGTGAGAGCCACCGGGTTGCCTCCGGCGGTCACCGTCACCCCCTCCTTGTCCAGCGCCAAGTCCCCGTGGATGAGCTGACTTCCCCCCGCTCCCCGGTCAAACTGCCTGTACCGACGCAGCTGGGCCTCCACTCGGGCCAACACCTCCCGGTTGTCGAAGGGCTTGGGAATGAAGTCGTCCGCCCCCAGGCCCAGCACGTTCACCCGGTCCTCCAGTCCCGCCTTGGCGGAGAGGACAATCACCGGCATGGTCTTGCGGCGGCGGAGCTGGGCGATGAACTCCTCCCCGGTCAGGCCGGGGAGCATCAGGTCCAGCAGAATCAAGTCGTAGTCGTACTGCTCCACCCACAGAGCGGCCTCGCTGCCCGAGTAGGCCGGGCGGCATTGGTACCCCGCCCCGGTGAGGATCTTGCACAGCAGGTTGTTGATGTCCTGGTCGTCCTCCACCACTAAAATATGATAGGTATCCATCGTGTTTCCCCCTGTATCGGGCGGCCAAAGGCCGCCCCTACTTTACCCGCAGCCGGCGGGCCAGCTCCTGATCCGGGTCCACCACGGCGGTTTGATAGGTGGTGTACACCACCATGCCCGGCCGGGCCCCGGCGGGCTTTTTCACATACTTCACCGGGGTATAGTCCACCGGCACTCGGGTGCTGTCTGCCGCCTGGGAGAAGGTGGCCGCCAGAATGGCGGCCTCAGTGAGGCTCTGGGCGTCGGCCTCGCCTCCCTCCAGCCACAAAATCACATGGGAGCCATGGATCTTCTGGGTGTGGAGCCAGATGTCGCTCTTATAGGCCATCTTGGTGGTGAGCTGGTCGTTCTGACTGTTGTTCTTGCCCACGGTGATCCGCAGTCCGGTGGTGGAACGGAACTCCATGGGCTTGCCCGCCACCCGCTTCTCCCGCTTGGCGGCGGTCTTGGGCCTGCGGAGGTAGCCGGTATCGGTGAGCTCCTGTCGGATCTCCTGCAAATCCCGCTCCCCCTCCGCCAGGCTCAGGTTCTCCAGCACGCTGTTGAGATACTCCAGCTCCCGCTCCCCCTTCTCCATGAGGATGGTGAGCATCTCCTCCGCCTTCTTGGCCTTGTTGTAATCCTTATAATATTTGGCGGCGTTCTGCTGGGGGGTGAGCAGGGGGTCCAGTTTGATGTCGATCTCCCCGCCCTCCGGGTCATAGAAGTTCTGGGCCCGCAGCGTTTTCATCCCCCGTTCCATCCGGTGGAGGTTGGAGGTGATGATGTCCCCCTGCTCCCGGAGTTTTTCCCGCTCCCAGGTGGCGGCCAGCTCCTTCTCCTGGTTGGCCAGCTTCCGGGCGGTGCGGTCCCGGGCGTTGGTCACCGTCTTTACCAGATCTTGACCCTTCTGCCTGACCCGGTCCGCCGCCTCCCGGCGCTCATAGAAGCCGTCCAGCAGGGCGGAAAAGCTGTCCTGGCGGACGCTCTCGGTCTGGGGACCGTATTGCAGAATGGGCAGGAAGGTGAAATCCACCGGCTTCCCCTCCCGCACCAGCAAAAATGGTGTAAAGTCTTTTTCCTGTACAGTTTTTCGGAGCTTGTCCAGCTCGGCATGAAGGTTTTCCTGTCCCCCGGCCCGAAAGGCAATCTCCCGGGCTATGAGAGGAGAAATGCCGCTGAAGCTGTCCAAAATCAGCTTATCCGGTTCTTTTTGTGTGGGATTTTCCAAGGCGGCCGCCAGGGCGTCCTCGTCAACTGTAATGGGATTTAACTTGTCGGGTGCAGGGGGCTGCCGGTAGAACAAACCGGGCAAAACCTGCCGCTGTCCCCGGGAAATATCCCCGTCGATCCGGCGGATGCAGTCGATGATCCGCCCCTCCCCGTCCAGCAGGATCAGATTGGCCGAGCGGCCCATGGCCTCCAGCACCAGCCGGCGCTCCACCCGGTCTCCCAGCTCGTCGATGGTCTCCAGCCGGAAGTCCAGGATGCGCTCCATGGGGGGCTGGGTCAGCTCCAGGATACGCCCCCCCAACAGGTGCTTGCGCAGGAGCATACAGAACATGGGGGGCTTGTCCGGGTTTTCCCGGGTAAGGGTGGTAAGGTGGGCCCTGGGGTGGCCGGGGTTGGCCGACAGCAGCAGCCGCAGGTTCTCCCCCTGCCCCCGGAGAAAGAGCACCACCTCGTCCCGGGTGGGCTGGTATATTTTGTCGATCTTGCCTCCTACCACCGCCCGGCGGAGCTCCTCCGTCACGGCGGTGAGGCACAGTGCGTCCAATGGCATTTACGCGTCCTCCATCATGATGGCAAAGAGTTGGTTGAGCCGGTCGGTGCGGCCCTGGAGCCACAACCAGCCAAACAGGGCCTCCAGTCCGGTGGCGGCCTGGTAGTCCGCCCGGCTGGCGGCCTGGGGCACGCTGTGGGGGCTGGTGTTGCGGCCCCGGCGAAATACGTCGTGCTCCTCCTCCTCCAGAACCGGCAGGATCTTCTCCACCGCCTTGGCCTGGGCTGGGGCGGACACATAGCGCACCGTGGCCTTGTGGAGGCCCCGGGAGGTGGCCTTGCCGTGGAGGCACAGCCAGGAGCGAACCATCAGTTCAAACACGCCGTCCCCCAGGTGGGCTAGTCCCAGGCTGCTGATGCCCCGGATGGTGTCGGGCGCGGCGTTCAGATGAAAATAGTCGGTCATATTCATTCCTCATTTTTCTGATCTATTGTGCCAGTATACCGCATGCGGCGGAAAATTACAACTCCTCCCCCCGGGGGCAGCCCCCGGGCCGGAAGGGAAACACCAGGTAGTCCCGGCCCTCCAGCCGCTCTAACCTGGCAAAGCAGAACAGCGGGGTAAGGGGAAAGGGCTTTTCGGAGTCGAATGGATAGGCCAGAGAAAAGCCCCCCTCCTCCCTGCGGCAGAGGGCGCTCCTCTCCCCCGCCGCCTGGGCCAGCAGCGGCTCCCCCATGAGCCGGGCAGGGTTGGGCTCACAGCGCCAGCCCTCAGGGATGGACGGCTTTTTCTCTGTAAAGGAGAAAGCCATAACAGCTTCCGCCTCCGTAGGCGGCCAGGCCCCACAGCTTTTGAGCTGGGCTACCGGCAGGGTGCGATTTAGCTTCAAGACGCCCCCCTCGGGCACAAATGTGCCCACCAGGGCCTTGCCCTCCGATCCGGACAGCCAGCACTTGTACAGCCCCCTGCCGTCGGCGGGAAGCTGGGCGGCACACACCACCCGGTCCCCGGTCTCCGCCACCGTCAGCCAGCCCGTTCCCCCCGCCAGTGAAAACCGCCGTTCCATACCGCCGCCCCCTTTTTACCATTGTATGCAAAAAAACACGGCGCAGAAATATGCGCCGCGTCTGGGCCTTACAGATGGAACCGGCGACGCACCTCTTCCCGCACAGCGGGGATGCGCCGGATGATGACCAGGGGAACCGCGATGCACACGCAGATGGTGAGTACCACCAGGGACCAGGACAGGTCCACCGCCCCGGTGAGCCAGCGGTCCACCAGAAATTCCACCCCCACCAGAAATATCCCCAGGCTGCACAGCAGAATGGCGGCGGCGCTGATGGCTGAGCGGTGATACACCCGCAGCATAAGGGAGAGGAGCAGCCACACCGCCCCGCCCCACAGGATGATGGGCACCGCCAGGCCGACGTACCAGTTCCACCCCTTCAAATCCACCGAAATCAGATAGACGTACAACCCCACCGCCGCCACGTTGATGATGCTGCGCAGCAGCAGGGGGATGCCGCGGATGAGCAGAGGAATGACGATCCACACCCACAGCATAATGACCGCCCCGATGACGTACAGGGACCACCCCCGGCCGGGCCGGAGGAAAAGATTGAGCGCGCCGCAGCCGACGGCCACGCAGACAAGCATCCCGGTGAGGGCACCGGCAATGGCTCCCTTGTGGATGGGAGGCACCTCCCCCGGCTGGGTGGGGAAGGGCTTGGGGGAGGTTGTATCCACCGGATGGCCCGGGTCCAGCACTGGGGTCTGACACAGGGGACAATAGGCAGCGGTGGCGTCCAGCTCCACCCCGCAGTGCACACAATAGGACATGTCGATCTCTCCTTCCTGAACCGGGTGCCGTCAGCGCCCCCGCTTCCGGGCAATCAGCTCTACGATGCCCCCCGCCGCGATGATGCAGAGGTAGGTTACCGTCCAGACCAACCACAGCCGGTCGATAGTCCCCCCGTGGGGGGTTGGGCCGCCATGCCGGAACAGCAGACCCACGGCAAAGGCCAAGGGATAGCCCACCGCCGTAAAGAGGGGGATGTATCTGCTCCTCATCCCCATGGCGATCAAAAAGAACAACCCGCCCATGAGGAACAGGTGCTTCGGCCAGGACTTCATGCCGTGCAGGTCAAAGAGCCCGTACCGGCACACTACAAAGCTCAGCAGCAGGATGACCCCGCTGACAAGCCAGTATGTCCAGTTCCGCTTCATCCGGCGCCCTCCTCTCCAACTTGCGAAAGGGGCCTATGCTCCGGATTCCGGTTGCTCTCCACCTTTACATGGACCCCGTCCTTCACCAGAAAACGGAAAAATTCCCGCTCGGTGTCGGCCTCCTTCTGGGTGCCGGCAAAGGTGATCTCCATAATGTCGCCAAAACTGATGGAGGCACAGTGGACCCGGGGCACGGTGGCCTGTCCCAGGATGACCTCCATCCGCCGGATGTGGGCCTTCATTTCCTCGGGCGCCTGGAAGGGGCCGGGGTTGGTATAGGTGCCCGAATAGGGCCGCACCCCCGCCATGTAGTAGCCAAAGGACACCACCGGGTTTTTCAGCACGGCGGGCAGGATCTGGATCAGCTTGTTTTTGGCAAACTTCACATTGCCCGCCAGCTCGGCCTGCATCCGCTGCCGGGTGATGTTCAGCCGCAGGTAGTGGTGAACCTGGCTGATGATCTCCTCAAAGGTATATTCCCCCAGGCTGGGGTCGATGCAGGGCCGGACAGTGAGGATAAAGTTGCGCAGGGTCTTGCTGGGAAACCAGGAGCGCAGGTTCACCGGGATGGCCAGGGACACTGGCAGCTCCCGGGCGGGCCGGGCGGCATGCTGCTGGTCCACCAGCACCTTCAGCAGCACCGCCGTCAGGTATTCCGTGATGGAGGCCCCGTGGGCCGCCGCCCGCTCCTTCAGCTGGCGCACCGAACAGAAGCCCATGGTCACGTTTAGGGTGTAAAAGGGCTCCGGGGTACCGGCGTTGGGGAAGGCCTTCTGGAGGGTGTTGAACCGCCGGGCCTTTACCGTGGCGTACCGGGCGTAGGCGTCCTCCAGCTCCTCCGGCCGGGGGGGCTGGTTCACGTCCAGCACACCGTGTGTGTTGGGGATGTTATAGCCCATCTCCCGCAGGTAGACCGCCAGCAGGGTGCGCAGCACCACCATGGCTCCGCCTCCGTCGCTGATGCCGTGGAACACCTCAATGGAGATCCGGCGGTGGTAGTAGAAAAACCGCACCAGCCAGCCGTCCTCCTGGTCAAAGCGGATGGGCTGGCAGGGGTTGGAGATATCCGGCCGCACAAAAGGGCCGGGGGCGTCGTTAAACTCCGAGTAGTACCAGAAGATGCCCTGCTTGATACGCACCCGGAAGCCTGGGAACCGGGGCATGATCTTGTCCACCGCCCGCTGGAGGGCGGCAGGGTCCACCTCATGGTCCATGACGGCAGAGAACCGGTACACGGCGGAGTAGGTGTCCTTCTGGATGGCAGAGTACACCACCGCGGCGTTGTCCAGACGATACCACTCCTTCTTGGCGCTCTTCTTCTCTTTCCGGGCCACGGCTCTCCCCCCTATCTCATTTAGAATACCATATTCTACTCCCCGGTACAATAAGTAGAATGGATTTCAAATTAACTTTTCCCCCCTACAATGGGACAAAAAGAGAGCCTGCCGCGCCGTCTGCGACAGGCTCTGAGGTCATTGCCCGGTCATCTCTGTTTTCTGGGGCTGCTGGCCGGCTCCGCCGCCCTTGCCGCCGCCCATACCGCCGCCGAAGCCCATGCCGGAGCCGTATTGCAGGCTGTCCAGGGTGACTTCCTGGGCGGCGTCTCCGGTGGTAACGGTGTAGATCCCGCCTGCAACCAGCTCGGGGCAGCTGAGCACCACCGAGTTGAAGTCCTGGGGCACCTGCCAGGTGAGGAGCACCGCGCCGGCGCTGTCAGTCAGGGATACGGTGCTGCCGGCGGTCTGGGTGTCCACCGTCAGCAGGATGGAGCCCTGGGTGGAATCGGTGCCGAAATTCTGGGCCATACCTGAGCCGCCGGCAGCGATGACTGTGCCGCCGGTGACCACGGCGTTTCCGTCGCAGTCCAGGGCGGAGTCGCCGCTGTTGGGAAGGGTAGACACCAGCACCGTGCCCCCGGTGATGGTGAGGGAACCGTTGGAATCCAGTCCGTCGCCCTTCGCCTGGACGGTGAGGGAGCCGCCGGACACCAGGATAGCGGCGTCGCTCTGGGCCCCGAACCCGTCCTGTCCTCTGCCGCCATAGCCGCTCTGGTCATTACCCCCGGCGGCGTTGAGGCCGTCGTCGCTGGCTGTGATATCAATCTCCCCGCCATTAACGGTGACCGTCAGGCCCTCCAGGCCCTCATAGCTGGCGCCGACCTGGATTACGCCGTCCTCCACGGTGAGAGCTCCGTCAGCGTGCAAGGCGTCGTCCCCGGTCTGGATGGACGCCTCGCCCCCCTGATAGAGCAGATCACCGTTGGCGTGGAATGCGTCGTCGGCGCAGTCCAGGGTGAATCTGCCGCCGCATACCGTCAGGGCTGTGCCCGCCTTGAAGCCTTTGGTGCTGGTGGTCTCATCCGTGGTCTCGGTCTGGGCGGTCTCCGTAGACACTGGCGTTTCCATAGCGGTCTCCGGAAGGTCAGCAGGGGCCTCACCCTCCGGCGGCTCCATGCCTTCCGGGGGCTCCATGGTCTGGCCCTCCCCGCCAGTCATGTCAGGCCGCTGATGGCCCCCCATGCCGCCGCCCATGGCTTCGTCCGTGTGGGTTTCGCCGTTTGCGCTGCCGCCGCCGGTGGTGACAGAGTAGGTCCCCCCGTCCACCTGCATCCAGCTGCTGGCGCTGAACCCGTCCCCTTCGGCAGTGACGGTGTAGGTACCGTCGCCCAGATAGACGTAGCCCTTTTCACTGTCCTCGGTGTTGTCGCTCTGGATTCCGTCTTTTCCGGTGGCCAGCGTAAAGGTACCGTCGGCAATGCAGACACTGTCCTTGCCGGACAGGCCGTGGCCGGCGGCAGTGATGATATAGGCCCCGCTTGTGACCACCAGATCATCCTTGCTCACCACGCCGTGGCCGGCGGGAGAGGTAATGGTCAGGGTGCCGTTGCCGTTGAGGGTCAGGTCGGACTTGGAGAAAATCACGCCGTCGATGTTGTTGTCGTCCATGGTCACAAAGCTGTCCCCGCCAGTGAAGGTGTTCACTGAGTCCTGGGCCATGGTCACAAAGACCTTGTCGGCCTGGCGGACGTACAGGGCGGCGCAGTCAGAGCAGTGGATGTCCGCCCCGTCCAACACCAGCTGGATCTTATCGGTGTCCTCCGCGTCTATTATGACCATGCCGTCTTCCAGGCTGCCAGAGAGGATATAGGTGCCCTCATCGGTAATGGTGACGGCAGAGCCGTCGATGAGCACTGCGTCGCTGTCGCAGGAGGCGGTGCCGCCGGACAGGGTAATGGCGGCGGCGGTCTGCTCGTCGTAGCCCACCTCCATATCCCGGTCGGAAAACAGAGCCGTCTCCACAGCGGCGCTCTCCTGAGCTGGGGTCTCGGTGGAGCCGCTGTCCCCTGTGCCCTGGCAACCGGTCAGCAACAGCGCACCTGCCAGCACCAGGGGGAATATCCGTTTGGAATGGATCATATCGTACTCCTTTACAATTCGCCCACCGTGCTCTCCTGCCGGGAGAGAGTGATTTCCAGATTGCCGTTGCGGCAGCGCAGCTGGTCGATGAGCTCTTTTTCCGTACCCGCCCGTTTGAGGGTCAGGTCATAGGTCAGCCGGAAGAGGCTGCCCATATTGGTGGTCTTGACCTGGATCAGCTCATAGGAGGAGGCAAACTGGTCCAGCAGTTCCTCAAAGACCCCGTTATAGTCCAGGTCCTCGGGAATGGTGATGTGGAGAGTCTTGTACCGGGCCTTCCGGGCGGCGGAACCAAAGTCCACCTGGCTATAGACCATCATCACCAGTCCCATCACCAGGGCAAAGAGGAAACCGTAGGCGATATAGCCCATGCCTATGATCAAGCCGGTGCCCATGGCCAGGAAAATAGCTCCGATCTCCTTGGCGGAGCCGGGCACCGACCGGAACCGCACCAAGCTGAAGGCTCCGGCCACCGCCACACCGGCCCCCACGTTGCCGTTGACCATCATGATCACCACACACACCGCCGCGGGCAGCAGAGCCAGGGTGGCCACAAAGCTGCGGGTATACCGGGTGCGGTACATATAGCAGGCCGCCAGCAGCAGGCCCACCGCCAGGGCGCTGACAACGCACAACAGGAAATCGGGCACCGGGATCACGTTGGTCATGTCGGTATCGAACAGGCCGCGAAACAGGTTGTCAAGCATAGCGCAGCCCTCCCTCCAGGCCGCCGTTCAGCATATCCTGATAAGCCGCGCCGTATTTGGAAAAGGAGGTCTTGTAGATGCCGCACCGGTTGAGCACATGGCTCATCCACAGGGGGATGCCGCCTGAAATCTTCAGCTCCATCAGGGTGCTGCCCTTGGCCAGAAGCGGGGCGCCGTAGGGCTGGCTCTCCAGGGAGAGCTCCTCCTGCCGGTAGAGGATGTTCTCGTCAAAGGTCACCCGGAAATCCCCACCGCTCCGCTCATAGTAGGCCTCCCGCTCGTAGGACAGGTACACCGCCGGGCGCAGGTCGCCGTAAAAGTCCCGGAAATACTGGATCTCCCGGCCAATCTGGCTGTTGTCCGGCAGGGGCAGACCCAGGGCAAAGCTCCTGGTCACCTGGACCTGGGGCAGCACCAGCCGGCGCTTGTATACCACCGACTTGTACTTCTTCTTCAGCTCCACAAAGACCCCGTCCTCCGGCCCCACCTGCTGGTAGCTGCGGATGCGCAGCTTTTCCTTGTAGGCCGGCTTCTCCAGCGAGCGGCGGATCAGGCGGTAGTTCCCCGTGTCCATATAGATGTTGCGGATGGTGGTGCGGCCGTAGTTGTCCAGGGCCATATAGGGCTCCATGGCCTCCAGCACCCGGGCCTTCTGCCGGGGATTCAGGAGGTATTTCAATTCGTAGCGTTCAAAGGTAGTCTGAACTGCCATTCTGTGCGCTCCCTTCCGTTGGAATGGCCCAAGTATAAGCCCCCGCCCTTAACCGAACTTTAAGTCTCCCCTTAATTCAACTTAAATGTGCCTTATTTATAGTTAAACACAAAAAAATACAGCGGAACCCGCCAAAATTGGCAGGTTCCGCTGTATCTATCATACAGGGAAAGCGGCGGTGATCCGCAGCAGCTCCCCCTCCCTGGCTGCGGTGAGTTTGCCCTTGTGGGCGGCCGCCACGGCGGCGGCAATGGACAGCCCCAGGCCGTAGCCCCCGGTCTGGGAGTTGCGGGAGGGATCGCCTCGGTAAAACCGCTCAAAGAGCCGCTCCAGCCGCAGCTCGCTCATCCCCTCCGTGGGGTTGGACACGGTGAGCCGCAGCCAGTTTTTCTGCCGCTCCAGCACGCAGGTGATCTCCCCGCCGGGGCTGGCATATTTTACGGCGTTATCCAGCAGAATGGACACCAGCTTGCTCAGGGCGTTTTCATCCCCCACCATGGACAGCATGGGCTGCACCCGGGCAGTGAGGGTTTTGCCCTGGGTAATGGCTACCGCCTGAAAGGCGGCGGCCGCCTCCTCCACCAGATCGGACAGGGGGAACTCCACCTTCTGCTGGGGGGACTGTTCCTCCTCCATCCGGGCCAGCAGGATCAGGTCGTGGGTCAGTCCGGACAGCCGTTTGGTCTGGGCCTGGATATCCTTCAGCCACTCGTTGTCCCCCAGATCCATCTCCAGGATCTCCGTATCGGCGTTGATGATGGTGAGGGGGGTCTTGAGCTCATGGCCTGCGTCGGTAATAAACCGCTTCTGCTTCTCATAACTCTCCAGAAAGGGCCGGACGATCCGCCCCGACAGGAAGATCAACAGCAGCAGTACCAGCAGAGCCCCCACCGCCGACACCCCTACGCAGGTCAGCAGCAGGGCGCGGAAGCTGTCCAGGCTGCGGGTGCAGTCCAGGAAGAGCACCATGGTCTCCCCATCATTCTGGTGGCGCAGGAAGCGGTAATCCTCCACAAATCCCCGCTCCTCCCCCTCCTCCCACACGGTCCGGGCGTACTGGATAGCGGTAGAGCTGTCCACCGCGGCGATCTTCCCGGTATTCACGGTATTAACCCCGCCCTCCCTATCCAGGGAGACAAAGAAATACCGGGTCTCATAGGGCATCTCAGGTGACATGGGGAAGTTCTTTTGCGCCGGCAGCTCCCCCCTGGGCCCGTCATGGTCCAGCTTGGGGAAAAAGCCGTCGTTTTCCGCCAGCAGGGCCAGGGTGGTATCGGCGTCGTCCACCACCTTTCGGTAGCTGATGACGCTGACGGCGGTCATGATGACCAACAGCACCGCCAGCAGGGAGGCCATGGCCGCCATAATGAGCTTGAAGCGCAGTTTTTTGATCATGTCTCTTCCTCCAGGGAGTATCCGGCGTTGCGGGTGGCCTTGATGTGGATGTTGGCCTGGAGGGCGGCCAGCTTCTTCCGCAGGTAGGACAGGTAGACCCACACCACGTTCAGCTCGGCCTCGCTGTCATACCCCCAGATCTTCTCCAAAAACCGCTCGGTGGGGATGAGGGTGCGGGGGTTGCTCATCAGCAGCTCCAGCATCTGGAACTCCTTGTTGGCCAGCCGGTAGCTGCCGGTGGGGGTGGACAGCTCAAAGGTGGCCCGATCCAGGGTCACGTTGCCCATGTGGAGCCGGGAGTCGGTCTGGGCGGTCTGCACCCGGGTCATGGCCCGGATGCGGGCCAGCAGCTCCCGCATGTGGAAGGGCTTGGTCAGATAGTCGTTGGCCCCGGCGTCCAGCCCCAGCACCTTGTCGTCCACCTCTCCCTTGGCGGTGAGCATCAGCACCGGGATGTGATTGCCCCGCTGCCGGATGGTTTTGAGCACGGTGATCCCGTCCACCTTGGGCATCATGATGTCCAGGATCACCCCGTCATAGTTGTCGGCCTCCAGATAGTCCAGGGCGGCCTGGCCGTCAAACACTGCGTCCACCGAGTAGTTGTTGCGCTCCAAAATCGTCACCAGCGCCTTGGACAGGGCCTTCTCGTCCTCCGCTAGAAGAAGCCGCATGGCAAGCACCTCTTTCCCGTTCTGTCGTCCCCATTCTACCGGGAAAACTTTAATCAGACTTAAAAGGCGGGGCCCTGCCTGCGCAGAGCCCCGCACATGTTTCAGATCAGCTCCGGGTAATGTTCCTGCCCCAGCGCCCAGGCCTCCCGGTCAAAGAGCACCAAGTAGACCTCCATGGGGCGGGTCTCCAGGAATGCCCGGATGGTGTCCACCGCCACCTGCAGGGCCTGCTCCTTAGGGTAGCCGTACACCCCGGCGGAAATCAGGGAAAAGGCCACCGAGGCGCACCCCCGCTCCGCCGCCAGATCCAGAGAGGTCCGGTAGCAGGATTCCAGCAGCTCCCGCTCCCCGTGCTCCCCGCCGTGCCACACCGGCCCCACCGTGTGGATCACATACTTGCTGGGCAGGCGGTAGCCCTTGGTGATCTTGGCGCCCCCGGTAGCGCAGCCCCCCAGGGTGCGGCACTCGGCCAGCAGCTCCGGCCCGGCGGCCCGGTGGATGCAGCCGTCCACCCCGCCGCCCCCCAGCAGGCTGGTATTGGCGGCGTTCACAATGGCGTCCACCTTTAATGTTGTGATGTCCTCCCGAATGAATTTCAGCGGCATAGCCATCCCTCCATCAGGTTTTCCTGCCTGGATTGTACCCCGCCGGGTCACCCGCTGTCAAGGTTACAGGGGCTGGATGCGGGTACACAGCCGCTCCAGCAGGGCGGAGTTGTGGCTGACGATGAGCAGGCCCAACTGCCGCCGCTCCGCCTGCTCCAGCAGGAAAGACCACATCTGGGCCTGGGTGATGAGGTCCAGCATGGCGGTGATCTCGTCGCACAGCAGGTATTTCACCCCCGGCCGCAGGGCCCGGGCGATGCAGAACCGCTGGAGCTCTCCGCCGGACAGCTCGGTGGGATACCGGTCCAGCCAGGCCGGCTGGATGTGGAGAGCCTCCAGCAGCCCCTCCTCCACCGGCCCGCCCTCCCTCAGGGTGTCCCCCAGCTTCATCAGGGGGTCCACCGCCGTCTCGGGATGCTGCCAGATCATCTGCACCGGGCACAGGCCCTTGTACTCCCCCAGGGGTTTGCCGTCCACCAGCACCCGGCCCTTGTCCGGTCTTTCGTAGCCGGAAAGCAGTTTACATAAAGTTGTCTTGCCCCGGCCGCTGGGGCCGGACAGGCCCAGCCGCTCCCCGGGCTCCAGGCACAGGTCCACATGGTCCAGCACCCCTTTTTTGCCCTTCCCCCGGTAACCGAAGGTCAGGCCCATTCCTTCCAGGCTCATAGGTTCCCTCCTTCCGGATACAGGCAGCGCACCCTGCCCCCGTCCAGGGACCGGTAGGGCACCGGCCCCAGGCACTCCGGACGGGCTTGGGTACACCGGGGGGCAAAGGGGCAGCCCTGGCCTCCCTCCCCCGGCCCGAGCTGGGCCCCGGGGATGGGCACAAATCCGTTCTGGGGCAGGGCGTTCCACAGGGCCCTGGTGTAGGGGTGACGGAGCTTTCCGGCGGCAAAGTCGGCGGCGTCCGCCTCCTCGATGGTGACCCCGGCATAGAACACCGTCACCCGGTGGGCGATGGTGAGGGCCAGCTCCAGGTCGTGGGTGATGAGGAGCACCCCGGCGCCCCCCTCCGCCAGCTCCCGGAAGTGGCCCAGCACCCGGCTGGCCGCCCGGGCGTCCAGGCCGGGGGTGGGCTCGTCGGCGATGACCAGCCTGGGGGCGGCCTCGGCGGCGGTGGCGATGAGCACCCGCCGGGCCATGCCCCCGGACAGCTCAAAGGGGTAAAGGGTTTCCACTTCCTCCCCCAGGCCATAGCGGTTCAGCACCTGCCGGAACCGGGCTTTTGTTTGGGGGTCCTTTTTGCCCTTGCGCAGCTGGGGGCCCACCTGCATCAGGGGGTCCAGGTAGGTCACCCCCTGGGGCACCAGCACCATCTCCCGCCCCCGGACCTGCTCCGCCCGCTGCTGGGTGAGGGGCTGGCCCAGGAAGGTGATCTCCCCCGCCATGTGGCTGTTATAGGGCAGGATGCCCAGGATGCCGTGGGCCAGCAGGCTCTTGCCCGAGCCGCTGGAGCCCACCACCGCAACAATCTGCCCCGGCTGGATGGTGAGGAACAGCTCCCGGATCACATGGAGCAGCACCTGCCGGGTACCCCGGCTGTACTGGGTGAAGGAAATAGACAGATCCTTTACGTCCAAAATCGGTTCCATATCCGCACCTCCTTACCGATGTACGCTTGCCGGGTCCAGGAGCTTGCGCAGCTGTTCTCCCATGGCGGCGAAGAGCACCACCACCAGAACCAGGCTCAGCCCGGGGAACACCGCCAGCCACCACTTGCCGGTGGTGAGATAGTTCATGCTCTCCGACAGGATCACCCCGATGGCGGGCTGCTCCGAAGAGAGGCCGAAGCCCAGGAAGGTGACGCTGGCCTCGTGGAGGATGGCATGGGGGAACTGGAGCACCAGCCCGGTGAGGAACTGAGGCAGCAAATGGGGCAGGAAATGCCGCCGGGCAATCTGGAGCCGGGACACCCCCAGCTTTTCCGCCGTCCTCACATAGGTGGCCCCCTTGAGCTGGAGGACCTCCCCCCGGATGACCCGGGCCAGGGAGGGCCAGTGGCTGAGGGCCACCCCGGCCACCACCCCTACAAAGCCCTTGCCAAAGGCCAGGGAGATGAGCATCACCAGCAGAATGTGGGGGATGCCCATGACCAGGTCGATGCACCAGGACACCACGCTGTCCACCCAGCCTCCCAGGGCGGAGGCCAGCCCCAGAACCAGGGCCAGAACGGCGCTCACCCCCGCTGTCAGCAGGCCGATGCGAATGCTCAGGGACAGGCCGGTGAGGGTGCGGGCCAGCATGTCCCGGCCCATCCAGTCGGTGCCGAAGAGGAAGGCACCGCAGGGGGAGAGATTTTTGCGGGAGAAGTCGGTGACCATGGCCTGCTCCCCCAGCAGGCAGCCCGCCGCCGTCACGGCGCACAGCACCAGCAGCGCCAGCAGCAGCAGCGCCAGGGCAGCCCGCCGTCCATTCCAATGTCTCACAGCTTGGCCACCCCTCTCCGGATTTTGGGATCGACCACACCGTACAGCAGGTCGGCAATCAGATTGCCCCCGAATACCAGGGCGGCGCTCACCACCGTGATGCCCAGCAGCAGAGGCAGGTCGCCCCCCAGGCCGGCGTTGACGGCAGCTTGTCCCAGGCCGGGGTAGGAAAACACCTGCTCCACCAGAACCGAGCCCCCAAAAATCTCGCTGATGGAGGCGAATTGCAGGGTGATGGCAGGGAGGGCCACATTGCGCAGGCCGTGGCGGAGGACGATGGAGCGGTGGGACTCCCCCCTGGCCCGGGCCAGGAGGATGTAGTCCTGCTCCATGATGTCGGCCATCTTCTCCCGGGTGTGGAGGGCAATGTTGGCCACTCCGGTGATGCTCAGGGTGAGGGCGGGAAGGATGGCGTGGTACAGCCGGTCGGCCAGGGTGACGCTGGCGGCGTCCACCCCGATGGGCACCGACAGGCCGATGGGCAGCCAGCCCAGCCACACGCCGAAGATCATCAGCAGCAGCAAGGCCAGCCAGAAGGCGGGAGTGCTGGAAATGAGCAGGCAATAGCCCCGGATGAGCTTATCTGCCAGCCCGCCCCGGTTGGCCCCGGCAATGACTCCCAGGGTAAGGCCCAGCACCCCCGAGATCACCCAGGCAAAGACCATGAGCCACAGGGAGTTTTGCAGCCGCTGACCAATGACCTGGCTCACCGGCTGGCGGTAGAGCAGAGAGGTACCCATGTCTCCCCGGACAAAGTCCCCCAGCCAGCCCAGATACCGCTGGGCCGGCGGGTCGTTGACTCCCCAGTAGTCCTCCAGCTTGGCGATCTGCTCCTGGCTCATGGTACCCAGAGCGGCCTGACCCACGTTGGTCTGGAGCGGGTCCAGAGGGGAGGCCGACATGAGCAGGAAGGCGGCCAGGCTCACCCCCAGCAGGAGGAGGAGCATCCGGATGAGCTTTTTCCCGGTAAACGTCAGGCGGTGCTTCAAAAGGATCCCTTCTTTCCGATAGGTTCCATGCCAAGGCACGGGCGACCACAAGGGTCGCCCCTACTGGTCGTTTTTGTAGGGGCGGGGCTTGTCCCCGCCCGTTTTTATCCCCAGCTCCACTGGTCCACGTTGTTGACAACGGACCAGCCGTGGCCGTGGGGGTGAATCTTCTGCTCCGCCACCTGGAGGCCGTCCCGCACCCAGTACAGGTGGCTCACGTTCACCAGCCACACCCAGGGGATGTCCCCCTCCTGGGTGACGCCGGTGGTGCCGTCCCACTGGGCCTTCTGCCACAGGGTGTAGGACTCCTCCAAATCGGAGCAGGCCAGGGCCTGGTCCATATAGGAGTCCACAGTGGAATTGGCATAGGGGGAATACTGGGCGGTGCCGGTCTCCCCGATGGTGTGGTAGATGTTGTACAGCTCCATGGGAGTGTGAGCCCCCCAGCCCCAGATCAGAGGCTGGGTGAGGGCCCGGTCATAGGCGGTGTCCCAGCCCACCCCCTCCATGGTGCAGGATATGCCCAGCTCCCCCAGCTGGTTGGCAAAGTCGGCGCACAGGGCCTGACGCACCGAGTCGCCGGTGGGATAGAGCAGCTCCAGTGCGGCTTTTACGCCATCCTTTTCCCGGACGCCGTCGGTCCCCATGGTCCAGCCCGCCTGGTCCAGCAGGGCAGCGGCCCCCTCGGGGTCGTAGGCCACCTCGGAGTCCGGGCTGTACCAGGGCAGACCGTCGCACACGCTGTAGGCGGGGGTGCCATAGCCATTGAGCACGTTGTCGATCATCTCCTGCCGGTCGATGCCGACGTTGATGGCCCGGCGGACCAGCACGTCCCCGGTGAGGGCACCCTCGATCACCGGCAGGTTGAAGCCCCGGTTGTCCACGCTCTCGTAAGAGGCCAGGCTGTACCCGGCGGGGCTCTGGTCGGAGTAGGTTGCGGAGGTGTAGGCCAGATCCACCTGGCCGGCCTGCACCGCCAGGAAGGCGGCGTCCTCCTCCATAAAGAGGATGGTCACCTGTTTCATCTGGGGGGCCTCCCCGTAGTAGTCCGGGTTGGCCTCCAAAATCACCTGCTGGCCCTTGTCCCACTGCTTGAGGATGTACCGGCCGGAGCCGATGGGGTTGGAACCGTAGGTGGCCGGGTCATAGGCGTGCTCGGGCACGATGCCCACGATGGCCATGGTGTAGGGCCAGATGGAGTTAGGGGTGGCCATATGGAATACTACGGTGGTGCTGTCCACCGCCTCGGCGCTGTCCAGCATGGTGAAGTCGTTCACCGAGCTGGCAGCCTTGACGGTATTATAGGTAAAGGCCACGTCGGCGGCGGTAAGGGGTTCCCCGTCGGTGAATTTCACATCGTCCCGGATAGTGACCGTCCAGGTGAGGCCGTCGTCGCTGACCTGCACGTCGGTGGCCAGGTCGTAACCGATGGTCAGGTCGGTGTTGGTCACCGTCAGGGTGGACTGGATCAGGGGCTCGTGGACGTGCTCCCCGGCCCCCCAGCCGTAGGCCGGGTCAAAGCCCGCCTCGGGCTCCGAGGTGGGACCCATGGCGATGACCACACTGTCGGTCTTTTGAGCGGCGGATGGCGTGGCGGCGGGGGTCCCGCCGCCGCAGCCGGCCAGAAGGGCAAAGGCCAGCAGCAAAGGCAGAATACGTTTCATAGGGCCTCCTTACAGGCCCTTCAGGGCGGCCTGGTAGACCTCCTGATAGGGCACTTGGGCGGCTTGGGCCACGGCGGCCACCGAGGCGTGCTCCGGCTTGGCCTTGCACACGCCAAAGCCCTCCGCCGTCTTGACCGCCACCTCCCCCCAGGGGGTGGACACGGACCGGCTGCCGGGGGTGAGGAAATACTTCTCGCACCGGCGGACCCGCAGGCCGATGGTGGTGGTGTGGCGGAGGATGGCCCGGGCCAGACCGTCTTCCTTCCCGGCGTCGCACAGTACGGTGAGCACATGGCCGGGGCGGCCCTTCTTCATGGTGCCGGTGACGGTGTACACGTCCAGGGCCCCTTCCTCCAGCAGACGCTGGGAGGCGAAGGCCAGGGCCTCGGGGGTCATGTCGTCGATGTTGCACACCAGCTCCACGATCTCCCCGTTGCTCCCCTGCTGGCTCTCTCCCCAGAATGCCCGGACGCAGTTGGCCTGCTCAAACTGGCGGGTGCCCACGCCGTAGCCCACCTTTTCTACCGTCAGAGGAGGCATGGAGCCGAAGGACTGAGCGAAGTGGGCCAGCAGAGCCGCCCCGGTGGGGGTGCACAGCTCCCCCCGGATCTGCCCGCCGTAGGTGGGCACCCCGGCCAGCAGGGCGGCGGTGGCGGGGGCGGGCACCGGCATAATTCCGTGGGCACACCGCACGGTGCCGCTGCCCACATGGACGGGAGAGGCCACAATGCGGTCGGGCCGGAGCAGGTAGAGGGCGTAGCACACACCGGCCACGTCGGCCACCGCGTCCAGAGCCCCCACTTCATGGTAGTGGACCTCCCCCACCGGGCAACCGTGGGCCTTGGCCTCCGCCTGGGCGATGGCATCGTACACCCCCTTGGCCTGGGCCTTGACCTCCTCCGGCAGGGGCAGGTGGTCGATGAGATGGGCAATGTGGTCGGGGCTGGCATGGTGGTGGTGATGATGTTCATGGTCGTGGGGGTGCTCATGGTCATGGCAGTGCCCATGCTCATGGGGATGCTCGAGGTGGTGGCAGTGCCCATGCTCGTGGGGGTGCTCATGGTCGTGGCAGTGTCCATGCTCGTGGGGGTGCTTATGGTCGTGGCAACACCCATGCTCGTGGGGGTGCTCATGGTCGTGGTGGTGAAGGTGCTCGTCCTCCTCCTCCCCGTGGACGGTGACCTTCATATGGGTACCGGTGATGCCGCTGGTGACGGCGGTATCGGCCGCCACCTCGACCCCGGGCAGACCCAGGCTGTTCATGGTCTGGAGGAAGGTTTCCTTTTCCTTCTCTCCCAGCAGCTCGTACAGGGCGGACATGAGCATGTCCCCCGCTGCCCCCATATTACACTCAATGTACAGCGTTTTCACTGCAATCCCTCCATCTGATTGATCATGCTGGCCAGATAGCCGGCTCCAAATCCGTTGTCGATATTCACCACGCTGCACCCGGAGGCGCAGGAGTTGAGCATGGCCAACAGGGCGGACAGGCCGCCGAAGTTGGCTCCGTAGCCCACGCTGGTGGGCACCGCCACCACCGGGCAGTCCACCAGGCCGCCCACCACCGAGGCCAGGGCACCCTCCATGCCCGCCACAGCCACCACGCACCGGGCGCTCATCAGGGGTTCCAGGTTGCTCAGCAGCCGGTGGAGACCCGCCACTCCCACGTCGTACAGCCGGGTGACCCTGTTGCCCATCATCTCGGCGGTAAGGGCTGCCTCCTCCGCCACCGGCATATCGCTGGTGCCGCCTGTAGCCACCACAATGTGTCCCAGCGCCGTCCGCTCCCCGGAGAAGGCGATGCCCAGCTTGGGGGTCGGATGGTACTCCAGAGGCACCGACTGGGCCACCAGGTCGGCGGCCTCCTGCCCCATGCGGGTGATGAGGATGTTTTTGCACCCCCGCTCTCCCATGGCGGCGGCAATACCGGCGATCTGCTCCGGCGTCTTGCCCGCGCCGTAGATCACCTCCGCCGCCCCCTGGCGCACACTGCGATGGAAGTCCACCTTGGCATAGCCCAGGTCCTCGAAGGGCTTCTGCTTCAGCTCCAGCAAGGCGTCCTCCGGGGTGGTCCTCCCCTGCTCCACCGCCCGCAGCAGCTCCAGGATTTCATGCTTGTTGTCCATTTCCTTACCTCCCCGCCAGGTCCAGCAGAACGGCGGAAAAATCCGCCCCCAGGGCCTGGGTGATCTCGCTGTGAAGGGCGGCGGCCCGCTCCATCTGATCCGCCGGCACCTGTATACGGGCGGCGTCTCCCAGCAGCCGCAGCCGGAAGTCGGTGAATCCCAGCCGGAACAGGATGTCCTCCCCCCGCTCCACCTTGACCAGGGCCTCCGCCGTGATGGCGGTGCCGGTGGGCACCCGGGTGGCCAGACAGGCGTAGGCCGGCTTGTCCCAAGTGAATAGTCCCGCCTCCCGGGACAGCCGCCGCACCTCGGCCTTGGTGACGCCGCACTCCCGCAGGGGGGATCGGACCTCCAGCTCCCGGAGGGCCTGCATCCCCGGTCGGTCCCCGGCGTCGTCCGAGGCGTTGGTGCCGTCCAGCAGTACGGTGTGGCCGTCGGCTTTGGCCGCCTGCCACAGGGCGGTGAACAGAGCCCGCTTGCAGTAGTAGCACCGCCTTGGGCCGTTGGCCGCCGCCTCGGGCACCGCCAGCACGTCCACCTGCACCACCGTCATGGGCACATCCAGCTCCGCCGCCAGTCTTTGGGCGTCGGCCAGCTCAAAGGCGGGCTGGAAAGCGGTGTTGACATAATACGCCTGCACCTGGCAACCCCAGGTCTTGGCCGCCCACAGCACCAGGGCAGAGTCGGTGCCGCCGGAAAAGGCCACCGCCGCCCGTGGGGTCTGCTGAAAAAACTGCTCCAGTGTCATATCAGCGCTCCTTTGCAAAAAAAGAAGGCATCCGTCCCCCTTGGGGGGGACAGATACCTTCCTAGTATCTTCATCGACTGGGTAAACACCGGCTGTTGGGATGCGCTCCATGCGGCTCTAGCCGCGCCGTCCGGCTTCTTGCCGGATCTGGGATTGCTGCTTCCGATGTTTGAATTAGTATACCATACCGGCTTCTCTTTGGCAAGCTTTTTTAATCCTCCCGCTCCAATCCGACGGGAGAATCCTCGCCCAATACCTCCCGGGCCAGGGAAAAGATCTGAGTCCCCTTCAGGTAGACCAGGCTGAACTCCCGGTGTTCGTCCAGACAGTCCAGGTGGAAGGGGGCCAGCTCCGGCTGCCCCTCCCCCACCGGCTCATAGGCAAAGGTGATCCCTGTCCCCGCCGCTACGAACCGGGTAATGAGGGAAAACTGATTGGCACAGATTACCCGGGAAAACAGGTCAAAGGAGTACCCCCGCTCAGCCAGGGCGTTTTCCAGAATACCCCGGGTACCCGACCCCGGCTCCCGCACCAACAGGCACTGGCCCGCCAGGTCCTCCAGGGAGACGGTGCGCCCGGCAAAGGGGTGATCCCTTCGGCACAGGCCCACAAATTTGGCCTGGCGGAACAGGCGGCTGCCATACCGCTGCCGGTCAAAGGCCCCCTCCACCAGGGCAAAATCCAACTGCTCATGGTCCAGCAGGCTGAGCAAGGCTCTGGTGTTGTCCACCACGATTTTCAGGCTGTCTCCCGTCCGGCGGATATACCGGCTGAGCGCCTCGGCCACCACAAACTCTCCGATTGTCTTGGTGGCCCCCATCCGCACCTCCCGGGCAGCAGGGTCCGCCAGCTCCTGCTGGAGCCGCTGCTCGTTGTACAGGGCGGTGCGGGCGTACTCCGCCACCCGCTTGGCCTGGGGGGTAACCTGGAGCCTCCGCCCATCATATACAAACAGCTTGCAGCCGTACTTTTCCTCCAGCCCCCGGATCTGCTGGCTGACCGCAGGCTGGCTCAGACAGAGCAGCTCCCCCGTCCGGCGGTAGTTCATGGTCTCGTACAGGGTCAGAAAGGTGCGGATGCGGTAGTCTACCATGACGTTCACCACCCATTAAAAAATCAAATCAGCTCATAAGTTTTATAAACTTTATTTTATTATAGTGGAGTGTTATACTAGTTTCAAGTGTGGTCCAAAAAATGTAATTATTGAAGGGGGAACTGTTATGCGCATTCTGGTCATCGGCGGCGTGGCCGCCGGGACGAAAGCGGCCGCCAAGCTGAAACGGGAGGACCGCAGCGCCCAGGTCAAGGTACTTAACAAGGGTGAGGATATCTCTTATGCCGGCTGCGGCCTGCCCTACTATGTAGGCGGCTCCATCGGCACTCGGGAGGAGCTCATCGTCAACACGCCTCAGAAGTACGCCGGTCTCACCGGCGCCGAGGTGGTCACCGGCTGCGAAGTCACCCATGTGGACCCTGCCGCCAAAACAGTCAGCGGCCTGCTCCATGGGGAGAGCTTCACCGAAAGCTACGATGAACTCATCATCGCTACCGGCGCGGCGCCCTTTGTGCCCGACATGCCCGGCAAGGCACTGCCCGGCGTGTTCCCCATGCGCACCCCCGACGACGCGGTGGGCCTGCGGGACTATGTCTCCGCCAATGGCTGCCGCAAGGCTGTGGTAGCCGGCGCCGGCTTTATCGGCCTGGAGATTGCCGAGAACCTGCTGGGCCAGGGTCTGGACGTGACGGTGGTGGACTTTGCCGACCAGATCATGCCCAACGCCTTTGATCCTGAGATGGCCGACTTTGCCCGCCGGAAGCTGAAGGAGGCCGGAGTGCGGGTGCTCACCGGCCAGCGCATCCAGTCGGTCACCGGCACCGACAAGGCTACCGGTATCGTCACCGACGGGGGTTCCATCGCCGCTGACGTGGTGGTGCTGGCCATCGGCGTCCGCCCCGCCACTGATTTCCTGGCAGACACCGGCATCGAGCTCTTCAAGGGCACTGTGGTGGTGGACGAGCTGATGCGCACCAACCTGCCCCACATCTATGCCGCCGGCGACTGCGCCATGGTACGCTCCGCTATCACCGGCAAGGGCCAGTGGTCCGCTATGGGCTCCACCGCCAACCTGACCGCCCGTGCCCTGGCCTACACCCTCACCGGTTCTCCCACCCCCTACGGCGGCTGCCTGGGTACCGGCGTGGCCAAGCTGCTCCCCCAGCTCAACGTGGGCCGCACCGGCCTCACCGAGGCCCAGGCCAAGGCTGAGGGCTTTGATCCCGCAACCGTGGTGTGCGTCTCCGACGACAAGGCCCACTACTATCCCGGTGCCTCCCTCTTCCTCACCAAGCTGGTGGCCGATAAAAACACCCGCAAGCTGCTGGGCCTCCAGGTCATCGGCGCCGGGGCCGTGGACAAGATGGTAGACGTGGCCGCGGTGGGCCTGTACGCCGGGCTGACCATCGACGCCTATGACACCATGGATCTGGCCTATGCGCCCCCCTTCTCCACCGCCATCCACCCCTTTGTTCAGGCCTGCCATGTGCTGGAGAACAAGCTCTCCGGCAAGCTGGAGACCTTCACCCCCGCCCAGTACAGCGCCGGGGAAGCAAAAGACTACCAGGTCATTGACGCCCAGCCCGCCCCCGCCATCCCCGGGGCCAAGTGGGTCAACCTGGCCCAGGTCAACGGCCCTCTGGAGGGCATCGACAAGGACGCCAAGCTGCTGCTGGTGTGCGCCCGGGGCAAACGGGGCTACTTCCTCCAGAACCGGCTGAAGTTCTTCGGCTACACCAACACCCGTGTTCTGGAGGGCGGCGTCACCTTCAACCAGGTCAAAGTACCCCGCCCCGCCGGTGCTGCCGTGCCTCCCGAGGAGGTCAAGCGGCTGAAGGGTATGGGCTGCCTGTGGGACAAGCGCACTCCAGACTGCTTCAACGTGCGTGTTATCACCCGCAACGGTAAGCTGACCACCGCTGAGCACACTGCTGTGGCTGAAGCCGCTGAGAAGTTTGGCTCCGGCGAGGTCACCATGACCACCCGGCTTACCCTGGAGATCCAGGGCGTGCCCTACCAGAATGTGGAGCCCCTGATCGAGTTTTTGAACAACGCCGGGCTGGAAGCCGGCGGCACCGGCTCCAAGGTGCGGCCTGTGGTATCCTGCAAGGGTACCACCTGCCAGTACGGCCTGATCGACACCTTTGCCCTCAGCGAGAAGCTCCACGAGCTGTTCTACAAGGGCTATCACGACGTGTCCCTCCCCCACAAGTTCAAGCTGGCCGTGGGCGGCTGCCCCAACAACTGCGTCAAGCCCGACCTGAACGACCTGGGCATCATCGGCCAGCGGCTGCCCGAGCCAGACCTGAACAAATGCAGAGGCTGCAAGGTGTGCCAGATCGAGAAGGCCTGTCCCATCCACGCCGTCACCCTGAAGGACGGCAAGGCCATCATTGACCCCAACCTCTGCAACCACTGCGGACGCTGCATGGAGAAGTGCCCCTTCGGCGCCTTTACCGAGAGCACCTATGGCTACAAGGTGTACATCGGCGGCCGCTGGGGCAAGAGGGTGGCCTCCGGCAGACCGCTGTCCAAGTTCTTCACCAGCGAGCAGGAGGTCATCGACCTGGTGGAGAAAGCCATCCTCTTCTTCCGGGATGAAGGCCAGACCGGCGAGCGGTTCTCCGACACCATCCAGCGCCTGGGCTTCGACTATGTGGAGGACAAGCTGCTCCACGGTACCGTGGACAAGCAGGCTGTCATGAACAAGACCGTGATCGGCGGCGCCAGCTGCTGATCCCATGAAAAATCGGGGAATTGCCGCGGCAATTCCCCGATTTTTTATGCTTCATTCTGTTTGCTCCGGCCAATGGGCTGCTCAAAGCGGTCCTTTTCCCCGGGGCCCGGTATGGGCGTGGGGTAGCCGCCCCCAAAGCAGGCGGTACAAAAACCGCCGCCGGCCGGCCCGGCCAGTTGGGTCACATGCTCCAGGCTGAGATAGCCCAGGGAATCCACCCCGATGATGCCGGCAATCTCCTCCACGGTGTGGTGGTTGGCAATGAGGTGGTCGGCGCTGTCGATGTCGGTACCGTAAAAGCAGGGGGCCACAAAGGGGGGCGCGCTCACCCGCATATGGATTTCCTTGGCGCCCGCTTTCCGGAGGAGCTGAATGGTGCGGCGGCAGGTGGTGCCCCGGACGATGGAGTCGTCGATGAGCACCACCCGCTTCCCCTCCACCTGCGCCCGGATGGGGTTGAGCTTCAGGTTGACCCCGGCCTCCCGCAGACTCTGGGTGGGAGAGATAAAGGTACGGCCAATGTACTTGTTTTTGGTAAAGCCCATGGCGTAAGGGATACCGGAGGCCCGGGCGTAGCCCAGGGCAGCCTCCAGGCCGGAATCCGGCACCCCGATGACCACATCGGCCTCCACCGGGTGCTCCTGGGCCAAAAAGGCCCCCGCCCGCTGGCGGGCCAGGCTGACGCTGGCCCCGTCGATGGTGGAGTCCGGCCGGGCAAAGTAGATCAGCTCAAAGACGCACAGCTTTTTGGGCCGCTTCCCACAGTGGGTGGTATCACTGACCATGCCCCGGTGGCTCACCGAGACAATCTCCCCCGGCAGCAGATCCCGCTCAAACTCCGCCCCTACCGCGTCGAGGGCACAGGACTCCGAGGCAAACACCACCATGCCGTCCGGCCTGCGGCCCATACACAGAGGCCGGAACCCGTAGGGGTCCCGGGCGGCAATGAGCTTGGTGGGAGAGGAGATCACCAGGGAGTAGGCCCCCTCCAGCTTATCCATCGCCATGGACACCGCCGCCTCTATGGAGGGGGCGGTCAGCCTGGCCTGGACGATGGTGTAGGCAATGACCTCTGAGTCCGTGGTGGTATGAAAAATGGACCCCTGCTCCTCCAGCGCACGGCGGAGCCGGAAGGAGTTGGTCAGGTTTCCGTTGTGGGCCAGAGCCATCCGGCCTTTGAAGTGGTTGATCACAATGGGCTGTACATTTCGCTTCCGGTCCGAGCCGGTGGTGGCGTAGCGTACATGACCCACCGCGATACTCCCCTGCCCCATGGCCTCCAGCCGGTCCCGGGGAAAGACCTCGTTTACCAGCCCCACATCGCACCAGGCGTTAAAGCAGCCGTCGTCGTTAAGAACGATACCCGCACTCTCCTGGCCCCGGTGCTGCAAGGCGTACAGGCCGTAATAGGCCAGGGGGGCCAGCTCCCCTCTCTGGGGGGCGTACAGGCCCAGCACACCACACTCCTCATGCAGATGGCGGGGCTGCTGTTGGGTCAAGTCATTCATATCCGTTTTCCCTCCGTGGTAATGCGTCATAGCAAAACAGACAAAGAGGTCTCAGAATTTTATCTGAGACCTCTTTGTCTGCCGATGAGGATATGATACGACCGAATCCTCCGTTTGTCAATGTACAAGCTCCATAAATCAGCGTCACATGCTCTCGTGGAAGGTGCGCTTGATTACCTCCAGCTGCTGCTCCCGGCTGAGGCGGGAGAAGTTGACGGCATAGCCGGACACCCGGATGGTAAGGGTGGGGTACTGCTCGGGGTGCTCCATGGCGTCCAGCAGCAGCTGGCGGTTCATCACGTTCACATTCAGGTGGTGGGCACCCTGGAGAAAATAGCCGTCCAGGATGTGCACCAGATTGTCCACCTGCTGGGCCTCGGTCTTGCCCAGGGCGGAGGGCACGATGGAGAAGGTGTTGGACACCCCGTCCTGACACACCGCCCGGTAGGGCAGCTTGGCCACCGAGTTGAGGGAAGCCAGGGCTCCGCTCTTGTCCCGGCCGTGCATGGGGTTGGCGCCGGGGGCAAAGGGCTCCCCCGCCTTCCGGCCGTCGGGGGTGGCCCCGGTCTTTTTACCGTACATCACATTGGACGTGATGGTGAGGGCGGACAGGGTGTGGATGGCATTGCGGTACAGGGGGTGCTTTTTCAGCTCGGCGGAGAAGTAGGACACCAGCTCCACCGCAATGTCGTCCACCAGGTCGTCGTCGTTGCCGTATTTGGGGAAGTCTCCCTCCACCTCAAAGTCCACGGCGATGCCCTGCTCGTTGCGGACGGGGCGCACCTTGGCAAACTTGATGGCGGACAGGGAATCGGCGGCGATGGACAGCCCCGCCACGCCGAAGGCGGCCAGCCGCTCCACCAGGGTGTCGTGGAGGGCCATCTGGCTGCTCTCGTAGGCGTATTTGTCGTGCATGAAGTGGATGATGTTGATGGTGTCCACATAGAGCTCTGCCACGTAGGAGAGCACCTTTTTATAGTTGCCCAGCACCTTGGGGTAGTCCAGCACTTCGTCGGTGTCCAGCTCAATCTCAGGCACCACCTTGATGCCCTTCTTCTCGTCCACACCGCCGTTGATGGCGTACAGCAGGCTCTTGGCCAGGTTGGCCCGGGCGCCGAAGAACTGCATCTGCTTGCCCACCGCCATGGCGGAGACACAGCAGGCAATGCAGTAGTCGTCCCCGTACATGGGCCGCATGAGCTCATCGCTCTCATACTGGATGGAGTCGGTGTCGATGCTCATTTTGGCGCAGTAGTCCTTGAAGCCCTGGGGCATGTGGGGGCTCCAAAGCACCGTCAGGTTGGGCTCAGGGGCGGTGCCCAGATTGGTGAGGGTGTGAAGGTAGCGGAAGGAGCTCTTGGTGACCAGGGTGCGGCCATCCACCCCCATGCCGCCGATGGACTCGGTGACCCAGGTGGGGTCGCCGCCGAAGAGCTCATTGTACTCCGGGGTGCGCAGGTGGCGCACCAGCCGAAGCTTGATGACGAACTGGTCGATGAGCTCCTGGGCCCCCGCCTCGTCCAGCACGCCATTTTCCAGGTCCCGCTGGATGTAAATGTCCAGGAAGGTGGCGGTGCGGCCCAGGGAGGTGGCGGCTCCGTTGTTCTCCTTGATGCCCGCCAGGTAGGCCATGTACAGGTTCTGCACCGCCTCATGGGCGTTCTCCGCCGGACGGGTGATGTCGCAGCCATACCGCTTGGCCATGGCGGCCATCTGCTCCAGGGCCCGGATCTGCATCTGGACCTCCTCCCGCAGGCGGATGCGCTCATCGGTCATGGGGCCGTCGATCATGTCCAGATCCTTTTCCTTCTCCTCAATGAGAAAGTCGGTGCCGTACAGGGGCACCCGGCGGTAGTCCCCCACGATGCGGCCCCGGCCGTAGGCGTCGGGCAGGCCGGTGAGCAGCCCCGCCGTCCGGGCCAGCCGGGTGCGCTTGGGATAGGCGTCAAACACCCCTTCGTTGTGGGTCTTGCGGTAGAGGCGGAAGTGGCGCTCGATCTCCGGGTCCAGCTGATAGCCATACTGCTCCAGGGCGGAGGTGGCGTTGCGGATGCCGCCGAAGGGGTTGACGATCCGCTTCAGCGGCGCGTCGGTCTGGAGGCCCACAATGACCTCGTTGTCCTTGTCAATGTAGCCGGGGGCAAAGTTGTCGATGCCGGAGACGGCGTGGGTCTCCACGTCGATGATGCCTTTCTTCACCTCCTCGATGATGAGGGCCTGGGCCTTCTCCCACACCCTGGCGGTCTTGGGGGAGATGGGGGCCAGGAAGGAGGCATCCCCCTGATAGGGGGTGTAGTTCTTCTGGATAAAATTGCGCACATTCACCAGATGGCGCCACTCGCCCGTACGGAAGCCCTTCCAGGCGGTACAATTCACATCAATGCTCATATGACTATGACCTCCTCATTCTTTCTCACAGCGGGTTTGGTTCAGTCTTTGGTTCCAGTCCTCCAGGGCCTTGGGCTCCAGCGGCGCCACCCCCTCCAGGGGGTAGGGAATGCCCAGGGCGGCGTACTTGTGGACCCCCAGGGTGTGATAAGGCAGCAGTTCCACCCGCTGCACATGGCGGAGGGTTTTGAGGTAGTCCTCCAGCCCCGCCAGGTGGGCCTCCCCGTCGGTGAGGCCGGGCACCACCACATGGCGCACCCACAGGGGGATCTCCGCGGCCTGGACAGCCGCCAGAAACCGCCGGTACTCCCCCATGTCCGCCCCGGTCACCGCCCGATAGCCCTCCGGGGTGTAGTGCTTCACATCCAGCAGCACCAGGTCGGTGTGGGCCAGGATGGCCCCGTAGTCTCCCAGGCCCACCCCCGCCGTGTCCAGGCAGGTGTGGATGCCCGCCTGCCGGCAGAGTCTCATCGTCTCCCCCAGAAACTCCGGCTGGAGCAGGGGCTCCCCGCCGGAAAAGGTCACCCCGCCGGTACAGCCGTAATAGGGCCGGAAGCGCTCCAGTCGGCGGAGCACCTCCTCCGGGGTATACCAAGCCGCCGCACCGCTGTTCCGCTCCCAGGTGTCCGGGTTGTGGCAGTAGCGGCAGCGCAGGGCACACCCTTGCAAAAAGAACACAGTACGGATACCGGGCCCGTCCACCAGTCCCATGGACTCCACCGAATGGATCAGCCCTTTTGTCATGAAGCCCTGTCCCCCTTTGCGTATCACATCAGAAAAGCCGACAGTCCGGGCTTTTCTCGCCCAGACGGTCGGCTTTCAAACATCATACTCCATGTGGTAGGCTCCACATTATCCGTCAGTCATATGATAGTTTACTTATAGCACACCCCCGTTCCCTTTGTCAAGGGCCTTTCTGTCCGCCCACGGCGGACTCTTGCAATACGCACTAAGACCTGTTAAGATAGGTCTTGAAATTTGTCGGAAAGGTGGAACATGGGATGTCCGGATATTTTACGGTAGGCGGCTTCTTCGTCGTGGTGGGGCTGGTCTTTCTGCTGGCTCCCCTAGAACAGCTGCAAAAGGCCTTCCGCCATATGCGCTCCAAGGTCACCACCAAGCTCGGGGGCGCCGTGTTCCTTGCCCTGGGTCTGTTCATGGTGGTTCAGGGATTTTTAGCGCTGTAACGAAAAACGCGGAGTCCGGCCAACGCCGGACTCCGCGTTTTTCAGTCAAAAATCAGGGTGGCAAAGTAGTCCTCCGGGGTCTCCGCCCGGCGGATGAGGCGGGTGGAGCCGTCCTCCTGGAGCAGCACCTCGGCGGAGCGCAGCTTGCCATTGTAGTTGTACCCCATGGAAAAGCCATGGGCGCCTGCGTCGTGGATCACCAGCAGATCCCCGATCTCCACCTCCGGCAGCATCCGGTCGATGGCGAACTTGTCGTTGTTTTCGCACAGGCCGCCGGTGACGTCGTACTTGTGGTCGCAGGGGGCGTCCTCTTTGCCCATGACGGTGATGTGGTGGTAGGCCCCGTACATGGCCGGCCGCATCAGGTTGGCGGCGCAGGCGTCCACCCCCACATACTCCTTGTAGGTGTGCTTGAAGTGGAGCACGCGGGTCACCAGACAACCATTGGGAGCCAGCATAAACCGGCCCAGCTCGGTGTAAATGGCCACGTCCCCCATGCCGGCCGGCACCAGGATCTCCTCAAACTGCCGCCGCACCCCTTCGCCGATGGCGGCAATGTCGTTGGCGGGCTGGTCGGGCTTGTAGGGCACCCCCACGCCGCCGGACAGGTTGATAAAGCAGATGTCGCAGCCGGTCTCCCGCTCCAGCTCCACCGCCAGCCGGAATAGAATCCCCGCCAGGGTGGGATAATAGTCGTTGGACAGGGTGTTGGAGGCCAGGAAGGCGTGGATGCCAAACCGCTTGGCTCCCATGACCTTCAGCTTTTTGAAGCCCTCAAAGAGCTGCTCCCGGGTGAAGCCGTACTTGGAATCCCCAGGGTTGTCCATCACCTGAAACCCCTCGGTGGACTCCCCGATGGTGAACACCCCGCCGGGATTGAACCGGCAGGAAATGGTCTCGGGGATATACCCGATGGTCTCCTTCAAAAAGTCGATATGAGTGAAGTCGTCCAGGTTGATGGTGGCTCCCAGCTTGGCGGCCAGCTTGAAGACCTCCGCCGGAGTATCGGTGTAGGAGAACATGATCTCCGGCCCGGTGAGGCCGCAGCGGTCGGACATCATCAGCTCGGTGAGGGAGGAGCAGTCGGCGCCGCAGCCCTCCTCCCGGAGAATCTTCAGAATGGCGGGATTGGGAGTGGCTTTCACGGCGAAATACTCCTTGAAGCCCGGATTCCAGGCAAAGGCAGCCTTCAGCGCGCGGGCGTTTTCCCGGATGCCCTTCTCGTCGTACAGGTGAAAGGGGGTGGGGTATTGGGCGGTCATTTCCTGGAGCTGCTCCAGTGTCACAAAAGGTCGTTTCATGGGGTCACCTTCTTATCTTTTGCCATTTACTATAGTAAAGTTTTTCCTGCCTGTCAATATGCAGATCGTGAGGGATTTTTTCCGCCTCCCAGGTATTCTTTAGAAATTTACCCAAATGAGAAGAATTTCAATCAACCATCTTGCACCTCGCCCCGGGAGCTGGTAGAATCATGTGAATTTTGAGCGCGGACAGGAGGTGTTCGTCTTGTTGAATCGGATGGAACTGCTGCTTATGGACAGGGCGGACACAAAAAACGGGAGCGATTGTTTTTTCGTTGGAAAAAGCAGTTGCTTTTTTTCTGTCCGCCGGGAAAGAGAGGTTTCTTATGAACGACAACAAAACGCCGGGAACTGAGCCCATCCGGGACGCCCGGGTGCTGGGCCTGCCCAAAATGCTCATCCTGGGCTTGCAGCACATGTTTGCCATGTTCGGTGCCACTGTGCTGGTGCCCATGCTGGTGAGCAACTCCTACGGCCTGCCCCTGTCCATCCAGACCACTTTGTTCTTCGCCGGTATCGGCACCCTGCTCTTCCACGTCTGCTCCAAGCTGCAGGTGCCCGCCTTCCTGGGCTCCTCCTTCGCCTTCCTGGGCGGCTTTGAGGCCATGTCCAAGCTGGACGCGGGCAAGTATGCGGGCATGGACCCCGCCGTCAAGCTGCAATACGCCTGCGGCGGCATCGTGGTGGCCGGCCTGCTCTATGTGGTCCTGGCCCTGGTCATCAAGCTGGTGGGTGCCAAGAAGGTCATGCGCTTCCTGCCTCCGGTGGTCACCGGCCCCATCATCATCCTCATCGGCCTGAACCTGGCCCCCTCTGCCGTTACCAACGCCTCCACCTGCTGGTGGCTGGCCATCGTAGCCATGGCCATCATTGTGGTGGCCAACATCTGGGGCAAGGGCATGATCAAGATCATCCCCATCCTGCTGGGCGTGGTGGGCTCCTATGTGGTGGCCCTCATCGCCAACGCCGCCGGCGCCACCGCCCTGGACAGCGCGGGCAATGTGATCCCCCTCATCGACTTCTCCGGCCTGGCCAACGCCGCCCCCGTGGGGCTCCAGCCCTTCCTTGTGGCCAAGTTTGACCTGACCTCCATCTTCGTCATGGCCCCCATCGCCATCGCTGCCATGATGGAGCACATCGGCGACATGTCCGCCATTTCCGCCACGGTGGGCCGCAACTTCATTGAGAACCCCGGCCTCCACCGCACCCTGCTGGGCGACGGCCTAGCCACCGCCCTGGCCGGTCTCTTCGGCGGCCCCGCCAATACCACCTATGGCGAGAATACCGGCGTGCTGGTGCTCTCCCGGGTCCACGATCCCCGGGTGGTCCGTCTGGCCGCCATCTACGCCGTGGTCCTGTCCTTCTCCCCCATCTTTGCCGCCATTGTCAATTCCATCCCCACCGCCATCATCGGCGGCGTATCCTTCATCCTCTACGGCATGATCTCCGCCATCGGCGTGCGTAATGTGGTGGAGAACCGGGTGGACTTCACCAACTCCCGCAACCTGATTATCGCCGCCGTCATCCTGGTGTGCGGCCTGGGCTTCTCCAGCGGCATTACCTTCGCCATCGGTGAGATCCACATTACCCTCACCAACCTGGCCATCGCCGCCATCGCCGGCATCGCCCTCAACGCCATTCTGCCCGGCAAGGACTACGAGTTCCCGTCCGACGTCACCGACGGCCGGGCCGGTGATTTTGGCCGGTATTGAGCCCCATGTAAAGAGTTGTTGCGGAAGTGACATCTTTTTGCGGTGGCGTTGCCCCCTGTCTTCCGGTATGATAGAGCCAGAAAATCAGGAGGTGCATCTATGAAACTGCCTGAAAAACTGGTCGCCCTGCGCAAAGGACGGGGTCTGTCTCAAGAGGCCCTGGCAGAACGCCTGGGAGTATCCCGCCAGGCCATTTCCCGCTGGGAGCAGGGCTCCGCCCAGCCCGACGCGGGCAACCTGTTCCAGCTCAGCCGCCTGTTCCAGGTCAGCGCCGACTACCTGTTGGACGACACGCTGGAACAGCCCGCCCAGCCCGCTGCCTCTCCGGTCACGGACCCTCTAAAAAAACGCCGGCTAGTGGGGCTGCTGCTGGCTGCCGCCGGACTGCTGGGCAATCTTGTGATCTATATCCTATCCCGGGCGATCGCTGTCCCGGTGCCTTTCGTCACCTACGATCAGGGCGTTACCTGGTATAACTGGGACAGCTCCCGCACCGATCACAGCTGGAAGTATTTCATCCAGACCTACGACCTGGAACTGCTCACCGTCCTGTTCTGCCTGCTGTTGGTGGGCGGCGCGGCCCTCTTCCTGGTCTCCTGGCCCCCTGTCCGGGCCAAGCTCTTTCCAAACAGATGAACCGTTTGGAACAACCCTCATCCCCGCAGCGCGCATCAGCGTTGCGGGGATGTTTTTTTGTACAGGAAAAGGCCCAACCATCAAGACCGATGGTTGGGCCTTTTGGAGCAAACCGTTAGCAGAAGGGATTTTCAGTGGGATAGGGCAGGCTCTTGGGCTGGTTGTAGGCCACGTCCTGACCCCACAGGATCTTCATGCCCTCAAACAGGGCCTTGCCGTAGTGGCCGACGGCCACCGCCCCGTGGTGGGGATACCGCTTCTCCACCAGCACATGGCGGTAGAACCGGCCCATCTCCGGGATGGCAAAGATGCCAATGCCCCCGAAGGAACGGGTCTTGACGGGCAGCACCTCGCCCTGGGCGATGTAGGACCGCAGCACCCCCTCGCTGTCGCACTGGAGGCGGTAGAAGGTGATGGGGCTGGCGGCAATATCACCTTCCAGAGTACCCCGGG
>CASEOA010000046.1 GCA_949289455.1 uncultured Eubacteriales bacterium | reverse complement strand
TACTCACCTCCACGTGCTCTGTAGTGTGCCTGCTTCCTCAAGCCTATTCTAACAAATTACGACTTGCTGCGTTAGAGACACCTGTGTTTCATTTTCCTTTGGTGCCTTGAAGCGCAGCGGAAAGGAATGGTCATAACTATGGGAGGTTATCGTATGGACATCAACAAATCCTTGGAAGGCAAAACTCTGACCCTCGCTCTGACTGGGCGGCTGGACACCAGCACCGCGCCTCAGCTGGAGGCGGAACTGCGGGATTCCCTGCCTGGCGTAAACAGCCTCATTCTGGACTTTCAGTCTCTGGAATACCTGTCTTCCGCCGGTTTGCGGGTGATCCTCGCCGCCCAGAAGACCATGAACCGTCAGGGCTCCATGCTCATCCGCAATGTGAACGAGACCATCATGGAGGTCTTTGAGGTCACCGGCTTCTCTGATATCCTGACCATCGAATAGCGTCACTTTCCCAGAGGCCAGGCGCGCCGGTGCCCATAAGACGGCAGGACTCGCCCCGGCGCAGTCCCCCGCCACGCAATAAGGAAGGGTCGAAGCTATGGAACTCAAATTATCCTTGCAGGAAACCATCTTTGTGCGGAAGTCCTTCTACCGCTTCTTCCTGCCCAGCCTGCTCTCCTGTCTCGGGATCGCCGCAGGAGGGCTGGCCGACTGTATTTTTGTAGGTAATACCATCGGGCCGGTGGGCATGACCGCTATCAGCATCGGTCAGCCTGTGTACATGCTGTTCAACACCATCAGCTGTTCTCTGTCCATCGGCGGCTCCATCCACTATGCCAACGCCCTCAGCGAGGGCAAAACGGACGAAGGCAACCGCATTTTTGCCAACGTGCTGCGCACCGATCTGCTGCTGAACATTTTGCTCTGTGCCCTGGGCCTCATTTTCCTGCCCCAGGTCCTCACCTTCCTGGGCGCCGGCACCCCCGGCACCGAGGTGTGGGACAACTGTGAGGCTCTGGTTCGGGCCCAGCTTACGCTGGTACCCATCATGTTCTGCCAAGGGCCGTTTTATTACTTTGTCAACTGCGACAACAATCCCAAGCTGGCCGCTGCCGCCTTCGTCACCAGCAATACCCTGGACATCGTGTTCAACTACGTCTTTGTGGTGCTGATGGATCTGGGTGTGGCCGGCTCGGTCTATTCCACCGGCCTGGGCGCCGGGGTGATGATCCTCATCAGCCTGACCCACTTCATCCGGAAGCGGGGCTGTCTCCGGTTCTCCTGGCCCAAATACCAGTTCTCTATGGTATTCAATTCCTTTAAGACCGGGTTTGCCACCTCGGTGCAGTACGTCTACCAGTTCATCACCATTCTGGTGTGCAACCGCCTGCTTATGTCCATCAGCGGCGAGCTGGGCGTAGCGGTATTCGGCATCGTATTTAACGTGGCCCTGGTGGCCGCCTCTGCCTATGACGCTATCAGCATGGCGCTCCAGCCCATGGTGAGCACCTTCCTGGGCGAGCACAACTGGCTTAACGTCCGCTATACCCTCCGCCAGTCCTTTAAAGCCGCCTCCGTGATCATCATCCTGCTGATGCTGCTGCTGCTGGGCATTCCCCAGTGGGTGTGCTTTGCCTTCGGCCTGCGCACCGCCGAGGAGATGGCTATGGGCGTGACTGCCATCCGGATTTACGCCCTGTGCGTGCTTCCCTCCGGCATCAATATGATCCTTACCTACTACTACCAGACCATTGGCCGGGAATTTTCCAGCTACATGCTGTTCACCCTCCGCTCCTTTGCGTTCTTCCTGCTGTTCAGCTTCCTGCTCAGCCTGGGCGGCGTGGATGTGTTCTGGTGGGTCTACCCCTGCACCGAAGCCGCTACCCTGGCAGCTATATGGATCTACAATCAGAAAAAAGGCAGCTGGACCTACCTGGAGCACAACGACAGCAAAGTTTTCAGCGCTTTTCTGGACAGCGCTGACGCCGATCTGGGGGCGGTGGGTGAAGCGGTCTCCACTTACATGGCGGGCATTGACGCCAGCCCCACCCAGAGCTACTTCGCCGCCATCGCGGTGGAAGAAGTGTGCGGCGTGATCCTCTCCAAAGCCTTTGCCTCCAGCCGGGGGTACATCCAGTTCACCATCGTTCCCCACGAGGACGGCACTGTCACCCTTCACCTGCGGGACAATGCCAAAGCGTTCAACCCCTTTGACATGAACACCGATGACATCAGCCTGGAAGACGGTACCGGCCTGGACGCCATCGGCGTAAAGATGATCAAGAGCAAAGCCAAGGAATTTTTCTATCGCCGGTACGCCGGCTTCAACACGCTGGTTGTGCGGGTCTGACCCATTCCGCCTGCCGCCAGGCCGAGGGAAGGAGATGGATTTTCATGAAAGCAAAGGTGCGGTTTTCTCTGGGCAAAAAGCTGACCGCCATGATTGTCATCCTCAGCATTGTCCTGAGTCTGGTGTCGATTGCGGTCAGCTACCGGATTTTCAGCACCACCATGAACGACTACTACAAGCAGTTGGGTACAAACCTGGTGCGCACCCTGGCCAGCCAGCTGGACCCCTCCGATCTGGACCGCTACTTTGAAACCGAGGAGATGGATGAGTCCTACTACGCCACCCAGGCCTTTATCCGGGACATGGTGGACAATAACAACGTAGAATACCTCTATGTGGTCCGCCCTAACGGCGATGGCGTTACCTTCCTGTTTGACTCTGATATGGATCTGGACGCCGGAGGTACTTACAGCGATGGCGGCTACTGTGCCCTGGGCACCTTCACCGGCCTGGGCGGCGAGTTTGCCGCCAATCTGGACAACCTGCTGGCCGGGCGCCCGGTAGATCCCATCGTCCAGCACGACCCCAGCTACGGCTGGCTGATGACCGCTATGGTGCCGGTGCTCCATCAGGACGGTACAATGGCCGGTTATGTAATGGCCGATATCAGCATGAATGACGTGATGAACACCCAGCAGACCTTTCTGCTGGCCCTGGGGACCTTGCTGGTGGCCATCACCGTGGTCTTTATTGCCCTCTTCCTGACAATCCTGCGCAAGAAGGTAATTCGGCCCATTGACCAGCTCACCCAGGCCACCGGCGCCTTCATCCAGAACAACCAGGAGGAGCTGGCCACCGGCACCGCTCTGGTGAACGTGCCCGACATCAAAACCGGCGACGAGGTGGAGCTGCTGGCCAACTCCTTCCGCAAGATGGAGGAGGATATGATCTCCTATATCCGCAGCTTTATGGAGATCACAGCGGAGAAAGAACGCATCGGCGCCGAACTCAACGTGGCCACTCAGATCCAGGCGGATATGCTGCCCCGGATTTTCCCCGCCTTCCCCGAACGGGCTGAGTTTGACATCTACGCCAGCATGACCCCTGCCAAGGAAGTGGGCGGCGACTTCTACGACTTCTTCCTGGTGGATGAGGACCACTTGGCTCTGGTCATTGCCGACGTTTCCGGCAAGGGCGTCCCGGCGGCCCTCTTCATGGTCATCGCCAAGACCCTCCTGAAAAACTCCGCACAGACCGGGCTCTCCCCCAAGGAAGTGCTGCAAAAGGTCAATAACCAGCTGTGCGAAAACAACGAGGCCGAGATGTTTGTCACCGTGTGGCTGGGTATCTATGAGATTTCCACCGGCAAGCTGGTGGCCGCCAATGCGGGCCATGAGTATCCCGCCATCTATCGTGCCCAGGACGATACCTTTACCCTGCTGAAGGACAAACACGGCTTTGTGCTTGCAGGCATGGAAAACTCCCGGTATCGGGAATATGAATTGCAGCTCAATCCGGGCGATACCATCTTTGTCTATACCGACGGTGTGGCGGAAGCCACCGATAAGGACGAGGTCCTCTACGGCACCGACCGGATGCTGGCAGCCCTTAACCGCAATCCCGGCGGCAGCCCCACCCAGCTGCTTCAGATGGTGGGTGAGGACATCAACGCCTTTGTGGATCAGGCGCCCCAGTTCGACGACATCACCATGCTGGCTCTGAAAGTCCGAGGCGAGAGCTACGCCACCCGGAAGCTCCAGGTGGAACCCACCCTGGAGAGCCAGCCCCAGGTGTGTGAATTCCTGGAACATCTGTTGAGTGAATATCAGGTCCCTGAAAAAGTGATCTTCCAGGTCAACGTGGCTGCCGACGAGATTTTCTCCAACATTGCCCGGTACAGCGGGGCCACCACTGCCTCCATCGGCTGCGAGATCATCGGTAAGCGGATCGTTATCCGTTTCCTGGACGACGGCGTACCCTACGATCCCACCGAACACCCGGATCCCGACGTGACCCTGCCGGTTCAGGACCGCTCTATCGGCGGTCTGGGCATCTTCATGGTGAAGAAGAGTATGGATCGGATGACCTACGAGCATGCCAACGGCTTTAACTCCCTGACCCTGGAGAAAACCTGGTAAACAGAGTTCCCTGCCGTTCAGCGCGGCCCACAGGCTCGGCCTATTAAAACCAGCCTGTGGGCCGCGCTTTTTATGGCTTTAATTTCTTGTTTGCGTCCGCCGCAACCACAGGTTGCGGAAATTCCAAGCGGACTTTCTGGTCTGTTCCGGCTGAATTTGCTACACTGAACCCATCCGGTACCCCGGAATAGAAAGGAAGGAGAGGGATTATGACATTGGGAGAACAGATTCAGACCTGCCGCAAAAAGGCTGGTCTGTCCCAGGAGGCCCTGGCGGAAAAACTGGGGGTCTCCCGCCAAGCGGTGAGCAAGTGGGAGCTGGACAGCGCCCTGCCTGAGCTGGACAAGGTGGTTGCCATGGCCAAGCTCTTCGGCGTCACCACCGACCAGCTTCTGGGTGTGTCCTCACCCGCCCAAACCACCGTTGAAGGCACAGCTGCCTGTCAGCCTCCCAGATGGTACCTGCTGGGGCTGCTGCCGCTGGCCCTGGGCGGCTATCTGCTGTTCCGGGGCCTGTATACCCTGGTCAGCATGCTGCTTTTCCTACGGCTGATCTAACCCAACACAGAAGGAGATTGAAGTATGAGCAACATTCCCGTGGACAGCGCCGCGGTTACACAGGCGCCGATTATGACCTCCCTGCTGATGATGCCCATCATCGCCCAGATTGTGGTGGGCGCGGCCCTGGTGGCCCTGGGCGCCGCCATCCTGGTGGTGGGCCGCCGGCGGTGGCGCCGACGGGTTACGGGTGAGGATGCCCATTGACACATTTAAATCAGGAGATGGCCTGTTGCAAAATAGAATCCATCTGTCATTCCGAGCCCCTAGGGGGGGGGCGAAGAATCTTTCTGCGGCGGACAAACCAGCGGGAACGATATTTCGCTGGCGCTCAGGATGACAAAAAATGGGACCTGTTGCGTTGTTTTGCAACAGGTCCTTTTTACTGACCTATTTTACAACAGGCCCCATTCACTCACTCAACGCGCAACTTCCGCATGTCCTGCTTTCGCCTTAAAACCGCAGCAGGCCCAGGGACTGGAGCAGCAGGAAAAACAGCATCAGAGGCGTGATGACCTTGACCATAACCACATACAGGGACTTCCGTCCAAAGCGGCAACCGCCCAGAGTGACCTCGTCGATGACAGTTTTAGGCTTGACCACCCAGCCGATGAGGATGCAGGTGGAGATGGCCACCACCGGCATCAGGATGTAGTTGCTGACATAATCCAGAACATCCAGAATCTGGCCCGGTGTAGCGCTGTTGGGCAGGGCGAGCTCAAAATAGAAGAGATTGTATCCCAGGCAGACCACGATCCCGGCAACCAGAGCCACGGCGGTCACACCCAGAGTGGCCTTTTTCCGGGTGGTATGGAACTTGTCCATGACGCTGGAAACGATGGCCTCCATAACGGACACGGAAGAGGTCAGGGCCGCAAATGCTACCATCAGGAAAAAGACGGCGCCGACCACCACCCCCACCTTGCCCATGGCGCCAAAGACCTTGGGCAGGGAGACAAACATCAGGCTGGGGCCGCTGTTCATGCCCTCGGTACCCATGAAGGTAAACACTGCGGGCACGATCATAAGTCCGGCCAGGAAGGCTACCACGGTGTCAAAGATCTCGATCTGGTTGACGGACTTGACCAGGTTGGTCTCCTTTTTCACATAGGAACCATAGGCCACCATAATGCCCATGGCCACGCTGATGGAGTAGAACAGCTGCCCCATGGCGTCCATCAGGATGATGAGGAACTGCTTGACGGTCATGCCGGAGAAATCCGGCACCAGGTAGACCAAAAAGCCCTGAAGGCCGGTGCGGGTATTGCCGGCGTCATCGGTGTGGGACAGGGTCAGGGAGAACGCGCCGATGGCCAGGATCAGCACCAGGAGAATGGGCATCAGCACCTTGGAAAACCGCTCTATGCCGGTGTCCACCCCCTTGTACACCACCAGCATAGTGGCGCCCAAGAAAATGAGGAACCAGATGATGGGGCCCCAGGTGGAGGTGATAAAGCCGGTAAAGTACCCGTCCGCCATGGCCGCGCCGGCGCCGCCGGTCAGATATGTGGCCAGATATTTGAGCACCCACCCGCCGATGGTGCAGTAATACGGCAGGATAATCACCGGCACCAGGCAGGCGACAACGCCCAGCCAGCCCCAGCTGGGGTTCAGAACCCGATAGGCCGTCAAGGGGCTCTGGCCGGTTTTCCGGCCGATGGCGATCTCGGTGGTCAGCAGGGTAAATCCAAAAGTCAGGGCCAGGACCAGATAGCACAGCAGAAACACGCCGCCGCCGTCCTTGGCCGCCAGATACGGGAAGCGCCAGATATTCCCCAGACCCACGGCGCTGCCGGCCGCCGCCAGCACAAAGCCGATGGACCCGGTGAAATTGCCGCGCTTATGCTTTGACTCCATTGCTCTCTCCTCCCAATTTTAGAGCAGCGACACCATTGCTCGTTTTCGACAAGACACGCTCAGTTAGTATACGGCGCTTTTCCGTCATTTGCAAGAGCTTTGGAGAAAATCCCGTCAATCTGAGCGGAGGGCGGCCACCGGGTCGCTCTTGGCTGCCTTGCCGGCGGGCAGCAGTACGCTGAGCAGCGTGAGCAGCACACTGAGCAGCACCAAGATCACCGCCCCGCCCACCGGCAGGAATGCGTTGATCTGATCCGTGCCTGCCAACTGGTGGATGAGGGCGTTGCCGGGGATGAGAACCAGCAGCGTAAAGCCCACGCCAATGAGACCGGCTCCCAGGCCAATGATAAAGGTCTCGGCGGTAAAGACCTGGGAGATATTGCGCCGGGAGGCTCCGATAGCCCGAAGAATGCCGATCTCCTTCCGGCGCTCCAGCACGCTGATATAGGTGATGACCCCGATCATAATAGAGGACACCACCAGGGAGAGGGCGACAAAGGCGATAAGCACCTGGCTGACAATGTCAATAATGTCGGTCACAGAGGACATGAGGGCACCCACCACATCGGAATAGGTAATGACCTGCTCCTCCCTGCCCTCCTCTTCCATATGGTGATTATAATCCTCCAGGATGCCGGTAATCTTGGCCTTGCTCTCAAAATCCAGGGGATAGATCCGAATGGAGCTGGGATTGTCAAAGTCCACATAGTCCAGAGCCTCCAGGTTGCCCTCATAAGAGGCTCCCTGGGCCGCGCTCATGGATCGCAGCAGCTCGGACAGCTCTCCGGCATCCATGGTAACGGACACCACCTCCGCCAGAGCATCGGGCGTAAGGCGGAAGGTATTTGTCAGATTGGCCCCCAGATTCTCCATACCTGCCGCCAGGGAGGACTGGAGCCGGAGCGCAATCTGGTCCGCCGCCCCTGCCAGAGCAGAGGAAATGAAATCCCCCAGTTTCTGGGAGATAGTTTCCCCCAGAGCCTGACCATAGCCGGCCAGGGCGCCGGTCAGCTGGGTCTGGAGTCCGGAGGCATCCACCATGGAAGCGGCCGCCTGCGCCAGAAGGGACTGGGCCGTCTCCGTGCCCAGATAGTCGGTAAAATATCTTCCCATTTGGGTGGGATCTGGCAGCCCCTCCGCCTCGGCGTAGGCTCCGTAGCCCTGGCTCAGGGCGGCGGCCAGCCCCTCCATCTGCTCTTGGGTGATAGTCAGCCCCTGGGTAGGAAAGGCCTGCGCTGTCCACTGGGCCATGATCTCCTGGGCCTCCCCGGTGGCCAGATATTCCGAGAGCCCGGCAGGGAGCAACAGATCCAACTGGGGTTCGCCCTCCGGGTCAAACCATTCCGGGTGCTTCTCTCCACAGTAGGTAAGAAAACCGGTGAGGAGGCGGTTCACCAGCGCCTCCACCTCCTTGGGGCCGGGGGCGCTGATCCCGTTGGCGGATAGAATCTGCTCCACCTCTCCGGACAAAAGCCGACTCCCTTCCTCCGTGCGCAGAAAGGCCAAAAAGCTGGGACCCAACTCGGAATAGTCGGCCTGGGGGTTGGCGGCCACGTAATCCTGCCAGCCGGTCATCAGACCGGCGGCCAGACCATTGAGCCCCTCCTCCGTTACCTGGAACTGGACGCCTTCCAGCAGTTGGGCCAGATCCGGCTGGGGCAGATCGGTCAAAAGCTCCTCCCACTGGACCCCGCTCTCCAGATTCAGGTCCTCCAGACGGAACCCCTCCATATCCAGGCTCAGGGCGCCGGTGAGGTTGTCGGCAAGAGCCTGTTGGTCCAGGGTAAACAGTTCCTCCAGCGCCGCCTGGTCAATGTGAAACAGGGAGCTGAGGGAAAAGCCGCTCTCGCCGCTCTCCTGCCCAAAGGGCTCGTTGGTAAAGATGTTGATATCCGGCTGAGCCAGCTGCTCCTGTACGATTTGACTGCCGGCGGCCAGCTCCGCCATGTGGTGGGTGAGAGAGGCGGGATAGGCCAAACCAGATTGGAGCTGGCCGCCTGAGTCCCCAGTGGGCTGGACGATACCCACAACGGTAAGAGGTTCCCCTGCCTCCACCAGGTCCTGCATGTAGGCCAGGTCGTCCCGCTTGTCCCGCCACACCTGGTACTCACTGTCATATTGGTAGTAGTCCGAACTGCTTACTACCTGAAATGTGATCCCCAGAATATCGTCGTACCCATAGGTCCCCAGGGTCTCCGGGGTGTCCACGTCCTCCTCATGCAGGAACTGCTGGACCATCTGCTCCAGCTCGCCGGCGTCCCGCAAACCCAGAGTGTACAGGGTCAGATCGCTGACGCTCCCTCCAGCGGTGAGAACCAGCACACATTCCTGACTGCTCTCCGGCCACCGGCCCGCCTTGAGCGCATACTGCTCCCGGTAGAGGGCGGTGCTTTCCGGCAGCTGGGAAAATACGTCGGTGGACATCATGCCGGACATCACTCCGCTGGCGCTAACCGATGAGCCCAGCCCCAGGTCGGCAAAGGACTGGTCCGGGTGGACCTGGCGCACTCCCTGGCCCTCTATCCGGTAGATCTGGGGCGCCAGGTCATAGCCGTACTCCACAGCGGCGGCATACTGCTCCACACCGCTCTCCCCGCTGTCCAGAAAGGCCTTAAATGCCTTCAGATCGTTGGAGTCCAGGGTGGAGAACAGATCGGTGACCCGCTGGAGCACCCCCACCTGGCCCTCCTCCGGAGTCTCCCCGGCGGAGGCATGATCCAGCATGGAGGTCAGGTCAAACCCTGCCCGCTGGAGCTCCACCGGATAGCCGGACAGGGTGTCCCGCTCCACCTGTCGGATGTAGTCGTTCACCCCGGTGGAGAGGGCCAGGATCAGGGAGATGCCGATAATGCCAATGGACCCGGCAAAGGCGGTGAGGATGGTTCTGGCCTTTTTGGTCCTCAGGAGGCAGCTCCTCCTCCGGCGAAAAGGGGTGGGAGTCGTCCTGAATCCGACCGTCCCGCAGGGTGATAATCCGGGTGGCGTACTGGGCCGCCAGCTCCGGGTTGTGGGTGACCATCACCACCAGCCGGTCCCGGGCCACCTCTTTGAGCAGGTCCATGACCTGGACGCTGGTGGCGCTGTCCAGCGCTCCGGTAGGCTCGTCGGCCAGCAGAATGTCCGGATCGTTCACCAGGGCCCTGGCAATGGCCACCCGCTGCATCTGGCCGCCGGAGAGCTGACTGGGTTTTTTGTGGAGCTGGTCCCCCAGCCCTACCTGTTCCAATGCGTGGACCGCCCTGGCCCGCCGCTGGGCCCGGCCCGCGCCAGAGATGGTCAGGGCCAGCTCCACATTGGCCAGCACTGTCTGGTGGGGAATCAGGTTGTAGCTCTGGAATACGAAGCCCACCGTGTGGTTGCGGTAGGCGTCCCAGTCCCGGTCCCGGTACCGGCTGGTGGAGATTCCATTGATGAGCAGGTCGCCGGAGTCGTACCGGTCCAGGCCGCCGATAACGTTGAGCAGGGTGGTCTTGCCCGAGCCGCTGGGGCCCAGGATGGCCACAAATTCGCTGGGACGCAGGCTGAGGGACACATGGTCCAGAGCGTTCTGGACCATGCCGCCGGTCCGATATTCCTTACAGATCTCTTTGAGTCGCAGCATGGCTTTTCTCCCTATGGATGGCGGGGGTGGTCTCCGGGCTTGCCCGGAGGGATAGTGGTTGGTTCCATTATACACCCCTTTGCCCATCTTTCAAACTCTGCCCTGGGTAGGCGGACGATTTCTACCGGAAGGGAGTGGGGCGCCTTGATTTTTTTGTCAAGCGATTGTAAAATGTAGTTATATTATCGGCTGCCGAAGCTTACCGGTGGCCGGACTGACAGACGATTCCGTTCACGGCGGGGGATAAGACCCGGTTCCTGTCTCCACTTTGGGTTTTGCCCCCGGCGAGGCCGGAGATAAAATAGGGCCCTGGATCGGCGGGCCCGACGGGAAAGAGGCCCTCATATGGATCGGTACAGGAGAACGGCGGACAGGCTGGCGGTGAGACTGCTTCGGGCGTTTAAGGCCATGAGGTGGATTCCGCTCTGCCTGGCCGCGCTTATGATTCTGGGTATGACAGGAAACGCCCGGGCAAAAAATCATGTGGTCCGGATCGGCTTTCCCATTCAGGAGGGGATCTCCTACATCAACGAGCGGGGCGATTACGCCGGATATCTGGTGGACTACCTCCACCAGCTCGAGCTGTTCACCAACTGGGACGTGGAGTTCGTACAGGCAGAGGGAGATCTGGATACTCAGTTGTCCACCCTGATGTATATGCTTCGGGATGGGGAGCTTGACATGATGGGCACCATGAACCGCACCGACGAGCTGGAGGAGATGTTCCTCTACCCCAGCTACAGTTACGGCACCACCTACACCACCCTGGCGGTGCCGGAGGAAGATCTGCGGTGGATCGAGGACTGTTACTCCAACTGGAATGGAATCCGAGTGGCCTACTACCCCGGCTACCAGGACCGGATGGACGAGTTCGCCTACTATGCCGGGGTAAACAACTTCACCTATGTGCCGGTGGAGTGTGAAACCTACGCCGAGATGGCGGAGGCGGTGCAAACCGGTGAGGCCGACGCCATGATTCAGGCCGACCTGGCCATGACGGAAGGCTTTCGGGTCATCGGCCGGTTTTCCCCCACGCCCTATTACTTTGCCGTCTCCAAGGACAATACCCAACTGCTTCAGGAACTCAACCTGGCTATGCGGAGCCTGAACGACGCCCAGCCCAACCTCCAGAACGAGCTGTATGAACTCTATTTTCGGAACACGGGGAAGTTTCAGCTCTCTGAGGAATATCAGGACTTTATCCAGTCCCTTGGAACCTTGCGGGTGCTGTTCTTTGCTGGCGGCGCCCCCCTTCAATACCTTAAGGACGGTGAGCTAAAGGGGTTTGCGGTAGAGTATTTGGAGGACTTCGCACGGAGCACCGGTCTGCGGTATGAGCCGGTGGTGGCCTACAGCTACGACCAGGCGGTGGAACTGCTGTCCAGCGGCCAGGTGGATCTGGCGGCCTGTGTGCCCACCAATTCCGACCTGTCTTCCCTGACAGCAGTCCGCTTTACCCTGCCCTACTTCAACAGCTTCAGCGTGTCGGCCTGCAAAAATCCCGAACCTCACGTTCATCCCTCCGATCTGGAATTCCGCATCAATGCGGAGAGAGCCCTGGCGGAGATCCAGAACAGCGACCAGCACGCCATCCAGATGGACTACTACTCCCTGTCCTATTACCTCCGGAAGGAGGCGGTGTATGACGATGTTATCATCGACTGGTCCAACACCAAAAACTTCTCCTATGTATTCGCGGTGCTGGGGGATCTGCCTGACGACCTGCTGGCCATCCTCAACCAGTATGTCAGCTCGTCTGACGATTCGGATATGCTCACCATGCTGTACTACTACTCTGGGGACGAGGTGGAGTACACCTCTCAGGAGTGGCTGATGATCTACCACCCCTTCCTGATTGGCGGGGTGGCGCTGGCGGTACTGGTGGCCTGTCTTTTTCTGCTGCTGATCCGCAACCAGCGAGCCGCCCAGAAGGCCTTGCAGGCCGAAAAGCAGCTGGCCCAGCTGGCCATGTACGACCGGGTGACAGGCGCCTACAACGAGACCACCTTCCGCGAACGGCTCCAGGAGGCCAGCCAGCGGAAGGAGAACCTGGCCCTGGCGGCCATCAACATCCATGGGTTCAAGTACATCAACGACACCTACGGGATCAAGCGGGCCAATGATATCCTGCGGTATATTAAGGACATCCTGGACCGGAAGATGGGGGATGGGGAGTTCTTCTGCCGGGCCTCTGCCGACCTGTTCTATCTGGCCCTGGAGGAAACCAAACTGGACAGACTGGCCTGCCGGATGGAGGACGTAATGGGTCAAATCTGCGCCAAGGGCACCGAGGCCCTGGACGGTCACGCCCTGTCCCTCTACAGCGGGGCGGTGTTTATGGCAATTTCCCCTGCCCCCTATAACGTACCCGCCAATATGAGCTACATGATGGTGGCCCTGGCCCACGCCAAAAAAATCAACTGCCACACTGTCTACCTCTTTGATGAGGAACTGTACCAGGACGAACAGCTGCGGTATTACATGGAGACCCATATGCAAACCGCTCTGGATCGTGGAGAGTATCTGCTTTATTTGCAGCCCAAAATGAACCTGCGCACCGGCCATGTAGACGGGGCGGAGGCCCTGGCCCGCTGGCAGCCCCAGGACCGGGACATGATCTATCCCAACCAGTTCATCCCCCTCTTTGAGGAAAACGGGTTCTGCGTCCAGTTGGATCTGTACATGGTGGAGCGGGCCTGCGAGACCCTGCGCGCCTGGATGGACGAGGGGCTGTCCCCCATCACAATCTCCGTCAACCAAAGCAAATCCCTTTTTGTGAAGGAGGACTATGTGGACCGGCTGCTGGCCATCACCGGGCGGTATCATGTCTCCCCCCGGTACATTATTCTGGAAATCCTGGAGGGGCTGGCCTTTGAGAACATCGAGGGATGGAACAACACCATTCAAAAGCTGAACCAGGCCGGCTTCCGGGTGTCCATGGACGACTTCGGCAGCGGCTATTCCTCCCTCAACACTCTGGGCAAGCTTCAGATTGACGAGCTGAAGCTGGACCGCGCCTTCCTGATGGACGTGGTGAAGGACCAGGACAGTTCCACCGGACAGGTACTGTCAGCCGTGTTTGCCCTGGCCCGCAGGCTGGGCATCAAGACGGTGGCCGAGGGCGTGGAAACCAAAGACTGCGAGGAAATGGTGCGTGCCATGGCCTGTGACTACGGACAGGGATATTACTACAGCCGGCCTATTCCCGCGGAAGAGTTCAGACGGAGGTTTTTCGCCTCCTAATCGCGACGGGAGAAAGGAGACGGTTATGGTACGTATGGCCGGAAGAACCGCTGTACTGAACCTGATCCTGGCGTTGATACGGAGTTTTCCGCCAGGGCCGCCGAAGGGCGCCGTATTCTGCGGGTGACCATCCCCATCTCCTCCAATGGAGCGGACGCGGAGACCCACTCCGGCTACAGAGAACGGGCTCACCCGTCTCTATAACGCCTCGGTCTGCCGCAAACTCATCACCCAACGGCTGAAGCAGCTCTTGCCGGGGGACAGCGTCATCGCCCGGGTGGTCGGGGACGAGTTTGTGCCCTACCTGGATTCGGTGGGGCGGGAGGAACCCATTGCTGCCACCTGCCGCAGGCTCCGGGATCAGGCGCATACCATCCAGGTGGCAACGATCACATCACGGTGAGCGTGGGCGCCGCAGCCAAAGGAAGAGAGGACTACGACTTCCTGTACCGGCTGGCCAACGGAGCGCTGCATGAGGCCAAAGGGGATACCAAGGACCAGTTCCGGATCGTTGCCCTGGGAATAGAAACCGGGTCCCTCAAAAGGAATGAGCGCCAGCCCGCAGCCAAGGCGGCGCGGCTCCGTTTTTTGTCTGCACACCCCCTCTCCCCCGGGCGTATACTGGCCTGCGGGGAGTTTCCCGCCAATGAAATGGGGGTTACCAGATATGTATTGCTGCAACAATCAGTCCTGCTGCCGCCGCCGCTGCTGCAGCGGCGCTTCCAACAGCGGCGATTCTTCTATCCTGTCCGTCCTGAACAGCGGCGTCTCCGGCTCCACCAACGGCTGGCCGGTGTACGTCTCTATCCCTACCACCCTGTGGGAGGGTGGCCAGGACGAC
>CASEOA010000045.1 GCA_949289455.1 uncultured Eubacteriales bacterium | reverse complement strand
CTTTGCTATTGTTTGTGCAGTTGGCAGACCGCACTTCTATTATAGCAAAGGGAGTTTTTTTATCATTTTCATCGCCATAGGCTTTTTTGAACCACTCGCCTAGCGAGTGGTTTTCTTTATACAAAAAGAGCCCGCCGCGATCACGCGGCGGGCTCTTGCAGTATCAGGCCTCGTAGACCGCCTTCATGCCCCGGTAGGTCATATAGCAGTCCAGCTTGGACACGGTCTCAAAGGGGGCGTGCATGGACAGCACAGGCACCCCGGCGTCAATGGTGTCGATGTCCCGCTCGGCCATATAGCAGGCCACGGTGCCGCCGCCGCCGGCGTCCACCTTGCCCAGCTCAGCCATCTGCCACACAACGCCGGCCTCGTCCAGCACCTTCCGGGTGTAGGCCACCAGCTCGGCGGAGGCGTCGGACGCCCCCGACTTGCCCCGGGCGCCGGTGTACTTGCACAGGCCCATGCCGTAGTTCACCTGGGCGCTGTTGCGCTTCTCATACACCTCGGCAAAGTTGGGGTCGAAAGCCGCCGTCACGTCGGCGGACAGGCAGAAGGACTTCTCGTAGCACACCTTCAGGGGCACCCGCTGGGCGTCACACAAATCGCTCATGAAGGTGTCGAAAGCGGCGGACTTCATGCCGGACACGCCTGTGGAGCCGATCTCCTCCTTGTCGGCCAGCATGCAGATGGCGGTGCGGCGGGGGGTGGACAGGGTGAACAGGGCGGCCAGGGCGGCAAAGCCGCACACCCGGTCGTCGTGGCCGTAGGCCCCGATGAGGGAGCGGTCAAAGCCGATGTCCACCGCCCGGAAAGCGGGCACGGCGGACAGCTCGGCGGAGATGAAGTCCTCCTCCCGGATGCCGTAGCGCTGGTTCAGCAGGTCCATAACGGCCAGCTTCACCCGCTCGCCGCCCTCGTCGTCCTTGAAGGGACGGCTGCCGATAAGCAGATTCAGGCTCTCGCCGGGGATGGCCTCTCCCAGGGGCTTCTTGGACTGCTCCACCCCCAGGTGGGGCAGCAGATCGTCAATGGTGAACTGGGGGTCCCCCTCATTGCCGCCGATGGCCACCTTCACAGTGGAGCCATCCTTCAGGGACACCACGCCATGGAGCTCCAGGGGGATGGTGACCCACTGGTACTTGCGGATGCCGCCGTAGTAGTGGGTCTTGAAGAAGGCCAGCTCGGCCTCCTCATACAGCGGGTTGGGCTTCAGGTCCAGCCGGGGGGAGTCGATGTGGGCGGCCCCGATGTTGACTCCCGCGCTGAGGGATTCGCTGCCCACCACGGCCAGCATCACGGATTTGCCCCGGTTCACCCGGTACACCTTGTCACCGGGGTTGAGGGCCATGCCCCGGGTAAAGGGCACAAAGCCGTGGAGCTGGGCCAGGCGGACGGTCTCGTCCACGCACTCACGCTCGGTCTTGCCGGCGTCCAGGTACTTCTTATAGTCCTCGCAATAGGCGTTCAGATCGGCCTCCTCCTCGGCGGACAGGCGATCATAACCGTTCTTAGGCCGGTAGAGCAGGGCCTCCCGCCGCAGCTCACCAGGGGTCTTCTGCTTCTCTTCCATGTGGAATTCCTCCTGTATCTACAAACTTTATGGGATCAGCGTCTGAAACAGCGCCAGGGCCCGGCGGTAAAAGTCCTCCTGGGTCCCATCGTTCTCCAAAATGTGGGTGCAGCGGGTCCGATAAAACGCGTCCCCCTGCTGGGCCTCCACCCGCTTGCGGGCGTAGTCCTCGGAAATGCCCTCCCGGGCCATGATCCGGCGGATGCGCAGCTCTTTGGGCGCCAGAATACCCACCACCGCGTCGCAGGTATCCCCCACTCCGCTCTCAATGAGGGCGATGGCGTCGATGGCCACAGCGGGCCTGCCCTCCTCCTCCGCCCGGGCACACTGGCAGGCGATCTCTGCCTGAATAAACCGATGGGTGATGGCGTTCAGGTCAGCCAGGGCCGCCGGATCGGCAAAGACAATGGCCCCCAGGGCCTTCCGATCCACCAGGCCGTCCTCCCCCAGGATCGCAGGACCGAAACGCGCCGCCAGAGCCTGGCGCATGGGCCCGCTGCCAGCCAGCAGCTGGTGGTACACCTGGTCGGCGTCAATGATATGGGCTCCCAGCTGGGTCAGGGCGTTGAGTGCGGTGGTCTTGCCTGCCCCAGTGGGGCCGGTAATGCCGATGCGTTTCATGGCGCTTCGCCTCCGTGGGTTAGTATACCACACCGGACAAGCGGTGTGTGAGCGATTTGTAAATTGTGGGCCCCGCTTCTACACGCCAAACCGGGTGAGCAGCCCCACCAGGATACACAGGCAGCCGCCGATCCGGGCGCCCCGCCGCATCTTCACCGGGTCGGCATAGACCCAGGTCTGCGGCCAGACGGGATGGAGCAGAAAGGCTGTCCCGTACAGAATCCAGGCGCCGTTGAGAAAAAGCCCGTTGTGGGTCAGATGCCCCAGCAGGAAGCACACGCCCAGAAGCACAACGCCGCTGAACACCTGGACGGAAAAGGTCACTCTTTTCACCACAATCGCCTCCTATGGACGGTCTTGGCTGGCTCTTGGAGTGCTATCATAAAAGTTGAGTCTCTCCCTGCAAGGAAAGATGATAAAATGAGGAACAAAGGGAGGGATCAACATGGGAAAACGATACACGGCAGAAGAACGGGCACAGGCGCTGAAGCTGGCGGAAGAGATCGGCG
>CASEOA010000044.1 GCA_949289455.1 uncultured Eubacteriales bacterium | reverse complement strand
GGCGGATGTGCCTGACATCCTAAAAACGGGCAACTTATAAATTAAAGAACAACGATAACGTCGTTCTCGCCGCTGCTTCATTAGCGGCCGTCCCACCCGGAAGGACCACGGTCCGGGATGGGGCGTCGATGAGTGGTGCACGTGTGTGCGCAAAGCTTTGAGCGCACCATGAACAATGAAGCTACCAAACCCTGGAGTTTGACGGCCTACGTCAGGGTAAGGGAATGTAAATGACCGTCTGCGCCCGGAGAAGTTCCCGAGGAAGCGTTTTCGGACGGGGGTTCGACTCCCCCCGCCTCCACCATAAAAATAACCACACCGAAAGGTGTGGTTATTTTTATGGTTACCGTGGGAAACTGAACTGCCAGGGGCAAGTGAATTGCCCCTGCGCCGCCAGCTGTGCGGGGTTGGGCTGAAAATAAACGGCGTGGGCTTCATACGGTGGACAGCGCGGGCTGTGGGCTGCGCCCGACGGGCGGCTCCGCCTGCCGGGTGCACAGACGGACAAACTCGTGCATCTCACGGGTGGCCCATTTCTCCTTATGGCAGAAAATCTGACTATACATGGCGGCTTGCAGGTCCTCCGCCTCTACCACGGCAAGGGTGCCCCGTTTGATCTGCTCCTCGACCAGGAATCGGGGCAGGTAGGAAAGCCCCTCGGTTTCCTCCAGTATCTGAACCAGGAAGGAGGCGTAGCTGCTTTCCAGCACCGGGGTCACCGACTTGCCCAGGGCGGCCAGCCGCCGGTCCAGCAGGCGGCGGTAGTTGGCGTCCCGCTCGGTGAGATAGAAGGGTTTGTCCAGCAAATCCTCCAGCCGGTGGGGGCCTGGGCCCAGGTCCCGGCCCAGGCTGGCCGAGGCCACCAGCACCATCTCCTCCCGCTCTTCCAACAGCTTATTCCAGCTGTTGTTATACAGCGGCTCGTCCAGGATGTAGATGATGTCCACTTCCCCTCGCTCCATTTTGGCGATGAGCTCCTCGGGGATGCCGGTGGTGATCTGGATGTTCACCCCCGGATGGCAGGTGCGGAACCCCTGCACCACCTGGGGCAGCCGGGCAAAGCACAGGGACTCCAGAGTCCCCACGTTCAGCTGCCCCCTCAGGGCCTCGCCTTCCCCGGCCAGCGCCAGGGTGGCTCGGTTTACCTCCTGGAGGATGGCGTAGGCGCTGTCCAGGAACTGCCGCCCCTGGCCGGTGAGGATCACCCGCTTGTACATCCGGTCGAACAGACGCACCCCCAGCTCCTCCTCCAGCAGGCGGATCTGCACCGTCACCGCAGACTGGGAATAGCCCAAGCTGTCCGCCGCCTTGGAAAAGCTCAGAAATTGCGCCACCCGGATAAAGGTGGACAGCTGCCGCAGCTCCATCTCCAGCCCTCCCTGTGCTATGAATAAAATTCATCGAAACAATAAAATAGATGTATTTTATTAAACTATACTCCTATGTTAGACTAATTCCACAGCAAAGTCAATGAAAAACAGGTGAGACTGAGAAAGATGATTGGAGGTAATGTACATGACAAACAAGCGGTTTAAAATCGGCCTGATTCCCAAACTCATCATCGCCATCATTCTGGGCATCCTGTTCGGCTCCTTCATGCCGGAGTGGTTCAACCGGGTGGTGGTTACCTTCTCTTCGATCTTCAGCACATTCCTCTCGTTTGTGATCCCCCTGATGATTGTGGCCTATGTGACCATGGGCATCGCCAACCTGCGCAGCGGCGCGGGCAAGCTGCTCATCATCACCGTGGCCCTGGCCTACTTCTCCACTCTGGTGGCGGGCTCGGCCTCCTATCTGGTCTCCTCCGCGCTGTTCCCCTCCTTTATGAGCGCGGGCGCGCTGGATCAGATTGCCGCCACTGCCGACGTTTCCCTGTCGGGCTACTTCTCCCTGTCCATCCCGCCCATCCTGGATACCCTGTCCGCCGTTACCCTGGCCTTTGTGCTGGGCCTGTGCCTGTCCACCATGCGAGGCAAGGAGATCGGCGACAGCCTCTACCACGGCATGGAGGACTTTTCCGCCATCATTGACAAGGTGCTCCACAAGGTCATCATCCCCCTGTTGCCCCTGTATATCTGCGGCACCTTCACCAATATGACCTACTCCGGCAAGACCTTTGCCATTCTGGGCATCCTGTGGAAGGTGTTCCTGGTGGTCATTGCCATGCACCTGATCTATATTTGCATCCAATTCCTGGTGGCCGGCCTGGCGGCGGGCAAGAACCCTATTACTCTCATCCGCAACCAGATCCCCGGCTATGCCACCGCCATCGGCACCCAGTCCTCCGCCGCCACCATCCCCGTGAACCTGGAGTGCGCGGAGAAGGACGGCATCCTGGAGGAGATCCGCAACTTCGTGGTGCCCCTGTGCGCCAACATCCACATGGCAGGCTCCATGATCACCATCACCGCCTGCGCCACCGCCGTCTGCCTGATGTACCAGCTGCCCATCAGCCTGGCTACCGTGGTTCCCTTCATCATGACTCTGGGCATTGCCATGGTGGCCTCCCCCGGGGCCCCCGGCGGCTCCATCATGACCGCCCTGCCCTTCCTGTATATGGTGTTCGGCACTGAGGCCGGCGATGTGAACGGCCCCATCTGCGCCATCATGGTGGCCCTGTATATCACTCAGGACTCCTTCGGCACCGCCTGCAACGTGTCCGGCGACAACGCCATCGGCACCATTGTGGACGCCATCTACCGCAAGTTTATCATGAAGGACAGCGTAAAGGGGTGAGCCCATGTCGTTTATCAGTGTTTTTGATGTGCTGGGGCCCAATATGATCGGGCCCTCCAGCTCACACACCGCCGGGGCGGCGGTCATTGCCGGCCTGGCCCGCAAGCTCATCACTCCGCCCCTGAAGCGGGTGGACTTCACTCTCTACGGCTCCTTTGCCAAGACCTACCACGGCCACGGCACCGACCGGGCCCTTCTGGGTGGGATGCTGGGGTTTGACACCGATGACCTGCGCATCCGGGAGTCCTTTCAGATCGCCAACGAGCGGGGATTGGTCTTTGCCTTCACGCCCAATGAGACCGAGACCGATATACACCCCAATACCGTGGATATCCGCATGGAAAACGCCGCTGGTCAGGTAATGACGGTGCGAGGCGTGTCCCTGGGGGGCGGCAAGGTGAAGATCGTCCGCATCAACGGGGTGGAGGTGGACTTCACTGGAGAGTACAGCGCCGTGATTGTCATCCATCGGGACACCCCCGGCGTGGTGGCTCACATCACCCAGGTGCTCAGCGAGCACAACGTGAACATCGCCTTCATGCGCCTTTTCCGGGAGGCCAAAGGGCATACCGCCTACAGCATTATCGAGTCGGACGGCAATCTGCCCGACGGCATCTCCGGCCAGCTCCGGGGCAATCCCAACATCCGGGATGTGATGCTGGTGCAGTCGTAGGAGAGGAGGCAGTCATATGGATTTCAGAAGCGGAGCAGAGCTGTTGGCCCTGTGCGACCGGGAGGGCTGTCAGATTTCCCAGATCATGCGCCGCCGGGAATGTACACTGGGGGAGACCACGGCAGACGAGATCCAGCGGCGGATGACCCGGGTGCTGGAGATCATGCGGGAGTCGGCCGCCCGACCCATCAAGACTCCCCAGCGCTCCATGGGCGGACTCATCGGCGGGGAGGCCAAGCGGCTGGCGGCCCACGCCGCCAAAAAGCGGGATATCTGCGGCCCGGTGCTCCAGCGGGCGGTGACCTATGCCATGGCGGTGCTGGAGGTCAACGCTTCTATGGGCCTCATTGTGGCCGCGCCCACCGCCGGCTCCTCCGGCGTGGTGCCCGCCCTGCTGCTGGCCCTTCAAGAGGAATATCGCATCTCCGACCACCGGCTGCTGGACGGCCTGTTTAATGCCGGGGCTGTGGGTTACCTGGCCATGCGCAACGCCACCGTGGCCGGCGCCGTGGGGGGATGCCAGGCCGAGGTGGGGGTGGCAGCCGCCATGGCGGCCTCCGCCGCGGTGGAGCTGATGGGGGGCCAGCCCGCCCAGTGCCTGGACGCGGCCTCCACCGTACTGATGAACATGCTGGGCCTGGTGTGCGACCCGGTGGGAGGGCTGGTGGAGTACCCCTGCCAGAGCCGCAACGCCGCCGGGGTGGCCAATGCCCTGGTGGCCGCCGAACTGGCCCTCAGCGGCGTGCCCCAGTTCATCCCCTTTGACGAGATGCTGGCGGCCATGTACAACGTGGGCCGCCGGCTCCCCGCCGAACTGCGGGAGACCGCCCTGGGGGGGTGCGCCGCCACCCCTTCCGCCTGTGAGCGGTGCGGCGGCTGCGGCTGACCCATCCGGCTGCCTGAGCACTATTCTCGTTTTGCGTTGCGATATACATGATAATATGCCAAGAGGGGCGGCCGTATGGCCGCCCCTCTTGGCAGAATTGGAGAAAAGTGGAACGCAATAATTATTTGCCCGTGCCCAGATGGGCGTTCAGGGAGCCTAGCGCCCAGCTATTTTCTGGATGTTGTGGAACAGATGGCGCTGGGGGACGGCTCAATGCTCCGCTCAGCAGTCGTCGCAGGGATGGCCGTTGGTGCCGTCATAGCCGTCGGCCTTCATGCACAGGTGGACGGCGCCCACCTTGTAGGTCTTGGGCAGAGCCAGAATGTTGGGGTTGGGGCCCACAAACTTCTTCTTGGCGTCCTCCAGGGCCTCCTCAAAGGTGGCCCGGGTCTTGAGACCCATGGCGCGGGCGATGCCGGGCTCCTGGGCGCCCACAATGTAGATGGCGGAGGTGTTCATCTCGGCAATGTGGCCGCAGCTCATCATGGAGAAGCCGTGGAAGGGGTGGAAGGCGTTGCAGAAGCGATACTTGCGGATGTACTCCTGGTTGGTGGCGAAATACTCGCCGTAGCGGTCCATGTCGGGGAGAATGTTGCAGTAGTCGTGCTGGAACATCTCAAAGAGCTCCCGCAGGTAGGGCCAGCGCTCGTCATGGAAGTAGCCGTTGCAGGCGCTGGAGACGATAAAGACGCACTTGTCGCTCATGATGCGCTTGTGGCGGATGACCTGGGCGGAGAGAGCCTGCATCATCTGGATAGGGTTGGTGCCCATGCCGTCGCCGTAGTGGAAGTTCTGGGGCATACCAAAGACCACCACGTCGTACTTCTTCTCAGCCCAGGGCACATAGGTACGCTTGTCGGCGATCTCCCAGGAGACGGGCTGCATCTCCTTGGCGTAGCCGGAGAAGATGGCGATCTGGCGGGAGTAGGTGTCCAGAACGGCGTCGCAGCAGAAGAAGGGGTGGCCCATATGCTTCTCCATATGCATGCCGATCTCGTCGAACTTGGTGCGCATCAGATTGTGGCCGGAGACGGGGGTGAAGTCGGGGCGGTGCATGACCTTGGGCACATGGTGGCTGGCGATGGAGCGCCAGTGGGTGATGCCGGTGGTGCAGTGCTTGTAGCCGCCGGAGTAGCCGCCGTAGGGGTTGCCCTGGGTATGGCCGATGAGGATGGGGATGTCGCACTCGTAGACGTACTTGTTCATGATAACGGGGTCGCCCCGGTCGGTGGTGCCCAGGTCTACCAGGTGGTCATAATCCTCGCTGTCGTGGCTCATGATCTGGTTGGTGGGATAGAACTCGTGGAACAGGTCCTCGCCCAGAATGGCCTTGGCGTCCTTGAGGGTGGTCTTGGGGTGCAGGCCACCGGAGAAGAGCAGCAGCACGTCCTTCTTCTCCACGCCCACGGAGTAGAGCTCATCCAGGCAGGCGCGGATGGACACCTTGCGGTGGGAGGTGGGCTGGCAGCCGCCCTTGACGATGTCGGGGATGATGATGACCACCTTGCTGCCCTTGTGGCCCAGCTCCCGCAGGGGCTTCATGCCGATGGGATTGCGCAGGGACTCTACAGTGGCGTTGTACAGAGTATCCCAGTCCTGGGGCAGGCAGGGGGGATCGGCCACGGTCTCGCCGGGGATAAAGACGTCGGTGCTGTCGGGCAGCTCAGCGCTCATCATGCCGTTGCCGTACTCAAAATCCAGTTTCATACTCGTTGACATCCTTTCTTGTGTGGTGGGTGTGGGGCTTTATCAGGAGAGCTTGTCATAGTGACGGCTGAACACCTTGTACAGGGCGCTGGTGTCCTGGCCGCCCAGGCCCTGACCGTGGGCCACCTCGTTGTACATCTGGACGGTGCCGGCGATGAGGGAGGGGGCGTCGGCGTCTTTGGCCATCTGGAGGGCCAGCTTGGTGTCCTTGATAAGCAGATCCACGGTGAAGGCGGGGGACTGGTAGGCGTCGCTGACGATGCACTTGCCCACCTCGCGGAACAGACCGCTGACAGTAGCGGCGGTGGAGGAGGCCACGGTGTCGTAAAAAACTTCCTTCTTGATGCCCACATGGTCGCAGATGGCCATGACCTCAGAGGAGATGGCGTTGATGCAGGAGAACATCATCTGGTTGAGGAGCTTGAGGGCGTTGCCGGCGCCGGAGTCGCCCACCAGAATGGCGTTGGCGGCAAAGCAGAGGAGCACGGGCTTGACCTTCTCCAGGGCCTCCTGGCTGCCGCCGGTGGGCAGCATCCATTTGCCGGCGGCGGAGGGACGGCCCAGGATGGGGCAGTCCAGGTAGGCCGCGCCGCACTGGGCTACCCGCTCAGAAAGGCTGCGGGTGGTCTTGGGGTCCACGGTGCTGGTGTCGATGACCACATGGTCAGAGGTGAGGGCCTCCATCAGGCCGTCCTGACCGAAAAGGACCTCCTCCAGCTGGATGGGCCCAGGCAGGGACATGAGGACCACCGTGGCCTGGGCGGCGGCCTCCTTGGGGGTAGAGACCGCCTGGGCGCCCAGGGCGGCGGCGGATTCCGCGGCGGCGGGGAACTTGTCATACACCACCACGCTGTAGCCCTTGGCCAGCATGCCTTCCAACATACACCGGCCCATGCGGCCGCAGCCGATGAGGGCTACCTTCTCAATGGGTTTCTTTGCACCGGTCCAGGATATCATACAAAACGCCTCCTTCAGCATCTTTGGGTACGTCGATGCCCAGCAGCTTGCACAGCGTGGGCGCCACGTCAATGATTTTCGCGGGGTACCTCCGCTCATACTGGGGCACGCCGGGGCCGGACATGATCATGACGGCGTGCATGTCGTGGAGGGAAGGCAGGGCCAGATGGACGCCGGTAAAGTTGCGGCACAGTCCGGCGGCCTCGTACAGCTCCGGGTTGGCGATAATCCGCTCGGTGCCGTCCCGGTACTGGATCTTGCTGCGGTAGATGAAGGGGTGGGACATATAGCCGGGCTTCCAGGCGTAGAGCACGTCGCCCACCCGGTCGAAGCCCGGGCCCTCGAAGATGCCCAGGGTGCCGGCCTCCTCCTTCTTGACCGCCAGGGCCACTACCTGGTCTCCGGTCTCCGGGTCCCGCATGTTCAGCAGGCAGCGGATGATCTCCTCCTGCACCTTTTCGTAGTCCTCGGGCTCCACAATGCCGTGGGGGTCCCGGCCCTTCAGGTTGATGAAGATGTGGGCGTGGCAGGGCTCCAGGGGATGGCACTTGGTGTGCTCCCAGTTGATGGACAGGTTGCTGGGGTCGTCGGTACTCAGATCCAGCACATACTCCAGCAGGCCGGCCCGGGCCAGGTGCTCCTTCACATAGGGGTTCCAGTCCAGGTGGGTCATGCCGTGGTCGGAGATGAGGACCACATAGGTGTTGTCCAGGTCCACCGCCTCCAGGATCTTGCCGATGTTGTCGTCCACCTGGCGGTAGGTCTCCCGGATCATGTGCCAGCAGAAGTCGGCTTTGTCCGGGTCATACACCCGGGCCTTGGGCTCAATGCCGGAGTAGAGGACGTGTTCAATATGGTCGATGGTGCCCACCCAGGAGAAGGCCATGTCCCAGGTCTGGTGCTCCAGCACATACTTGGTGGCGTTGCCCCACCAGTTGGCGTGCATCTGGAGCTGATCCAGGTAGAGCTCGGGGGCCATCCAGCCGTCCATAAAAGCCCAGGGGTCGTCCACTTCCATGTAGGTGCCCGCCACGGCCTCCACTTCCTTGCTCAGAGAGGCGGGGACGGAGTAGGGCTCGGCCATATTGATGGCGCTCTGGTAGAGCTTGAAGTCCTTGCCGTCGGGCGTGAGCTGGAGGATCTGGAAGCGGAAGCGGCCGTCCCGCTGATAGTCCCGGGCCTTGTAGTTCTTGGTGATCCAGGGGCCCAGCTCCCCTTGGGTGATGTCGGTGACGGCCTGGGCTGCGTCCTTGGTTTCGGAAATGAGCATCCGGTCATAACCGGCGTCGGTGGAGGCGTAGATGAGCACGTGCATGGGGTAGCCCTCTACATAGGTGGGCGGCACCACGATGTCGAACTCCAGGGGCGGGCGCTTGCTGTCGGGCAGATTGGTCCAGCCCTGGGCGGGGCGGGCCTCCAGCTGGACGGCCCGGCCGGGGATCTGGTTGCAGCGCAGCTTCTGGTTGGAGAAGCAGGCGCTGGAGGCCACGTCCCACAGAGGCATGAAAAAATAGCGGAAGGGGGGATTCAGGGAGCCGGCCAGCTGGCAGCCGTCCTCCTCGGAGATGGCGCCCATGGGGAAGGTGACGGGCCAGTTGACCAGAGCCACTTTCTTGCCCATGCGCTTGGCCACATCCCACAAGGTCTCGCACAGCACCTCATTCCGGTCAAAGGAGGTGTGCCAGTGGTCCAGATCCTCCCCCAAGTGCTTGACCATCAGGCTGGGGACGCCGTTGGTGCCGGAGCCGGCGCCGCTGACGATAGCGGTCCAGGCGGCGGCGGTGAGGGGCGGGAATACCGTCTCCAGCCGAGAGAACACGCTCTGCTTCATCAGCTTCGCGGTGTTGGGCATGGAGCCCTCGGCCACGAACTTCTGGATCAGATCCGGCATGGCGGCGTCCAGCCCCAGGAACAAGATCTTCTTATCCATTGTATCCTTCCTTTCTATTGTTTGTTGACTTTAAATATTGCGTATCTTACAACGCAATATTTAAAGCAACACAGGGCAATACTGGGTAAAGTGAACGTTATAGTACGGGCAAAGCGCTTAATTGATAAAGATTTAACAAGAAGGTATTTGTATATATTCCTGACAAAATGATGATAGCACCAAGGAAATCTCCCTGTCAACGACGATTTGTGCAAACGTTTGCACAAAATTGGCGGCAAAAAACCAGGGAGGAGCTTTGCGGCTGCGCATATAGAATATTACATATTTACTTTCTAAAAAGTGACAAAATAGTAGAAAATTTCGTAAATAATATAATAATATAAAAGCATTAAATTGGATGTCGGAGGCGCAAACGCAAATATTTGCGTATGTAATAGAGGACGTTGCTTGCTGCATAACACAGGAAATCCGAGGATTATATGGTGCGATACTGCCATAACTGAAAACAACATCCAGGAAACTAATTGCTGCCGGCTGCGGCGGAGAGACTCCGCATTAAATCCGGTTTGACATGGGGACGGATGCCTGCAAAAAGAGCCTGCCGCAAAATAACGCGGCAGGCCCGTTTTTTGCCATCCGGAGCGCTGAGGAAGGATCTTGAGCGCCAATTTATCTGCGACAGAAAGATTCTTCAACCCTCGGGTACGGAATGACAGCTGAACTCTATGTTACAACTTTTCTTAATGTGAAGGAGAGGAATGGGACTGGGGTAAAACGGCCGGATGGAAAACAACGGCCGGAGCTCTCACATTGGGAGAACTCCGGCCGCGGTTTAGGCGCCGTGTTTCTTTGAGACTGAAATCCAGAGACGCCGGATCAGATAGGCGGCGGCAATGCCAAGGCAGGCCCCGCCCAGGTCGATCCAGACGTCGGAGACCTGACTGCCCCGGCCTGGGGAGAAGAGCTGGATGGTCTCGTCCGTCAGGGCGATGAGCAGACACAGCCCTCCGGCGCCCAGCAGCCTGCTGTACCGACCGGGCAGCGCCACCTGGTGCAGCAGGGCGGACCACAGCAGGCCCAAAAGCGCAAACTCCGTCATGTGGCCCAGCTTGCGCAGGACTGTGTGGGCAGAGGCGGTGGGGATGTGCAGCATCCGCAGCAGAGGCTCCACCAGGGACAGCACTGAATGGCTGATACTGGAGGACTTGGCGGCGGGCAGCACGGAGTTGCCCCAAATGAACAGGATCCAAAGGAGCACCGCAAGACAGGTGATTTTCCAGAGCAACGATGTTTTATGGGTGTGATTCATAATGTATTTCCTCGTAATCAATGCTGGGGCGTTTTGCCTGTAGCTATGGTATCACGAATCAGGAGATCTCACAAGGGGGTACGCCCTGTGAGGGAAAACGAGACCAAGCCACTCCATTGAATAGAATGGAGTAGATTGATTTTGCCATGATATGTGCTTTGAGAAGGGACAGGGAGCAACATTGACTTTGAAACGTGGAGTGTGCGGGGAATGGAAAGCAAACTGTTTACGCAATTATTCTGGATAAAATGGGAGGAAAAGATATACAAATTTATATAAAGAACACACTATACAGTAAAATATGGCATATAATAAAACGAATTCTTGCAAAAAAGAAAGTTGTTGATTTTGTTGACTAAAACTGTTGCTTCTCCAATGGAGAGTGTAGTACAATAGGTGCACATAGAAATAAGCCACAGCTGTGAGAAGGTGTACGGTATGAGCATCAGAGATATTGCCAAAATGGCCGGGGTATCCCCATCTACGGTCTCCCGCGTTGTGAACAGCGGAAATGTCTCGGCGGCCAGTCCGGAGACCCAGGAGCGCATCTGGAAGGCGGTGCGGGAGTTGGGCTATGTGCCCAATCAGCACGCCAGAAAGCTGAAGCATCCGGACCAGAAGCAGCGGCCCCGCAACCACAATCTGGACTGCGTCTATGCCCGTGTCATCGGGCCCTATTTAGACCCGTTCTTTACGGTGCTGATGCGGGCGGCGGAGGTGACCGCCTTTGGACGGGGGTATAACCTGCGCTATCACTACTCCGTGGCCGACATTCAGGAGGGAAAGATGGTGTATTCCGGCACCAATTCTGATGCGGCGGTGGTGCTGGGCCGCATCGAACCCCACACGCTGGGAATGCTGCAAAAGTGGTACAAGCATCTGGTCAATATCGGACTGAATGCCGTGCCGGACGCCCAGTTCGACCAGGTGATTTGCAGCGGCTATGAGGCTGCCAAGACTTGTGTGGAGTACCTGCGCTCCCTGGGACACAAGAAGATCTGCTATGTGGGCGAGACGGAGAACGAACAGCGCTTCCGGGGCTATCTGGATTCCATGGCCGACCTGGAGCTGGGGGATATGACCCCCTATGTGGGTCGCTGCCTGTTCAATCCCACCAGCGGCTACGACGCGGTGAACCAGCTGCTGGACAGCGGGGTGGAGTTCACCGCCATCCTGTGCGCCAACGACATGAACGCGGTGGGGGCCATGAAGAGCCTGCGGGAGCACCGGCTCAAGATCCCCCAGGACGTGTCTCTCATCGGCATCAACGACATGGAGACGGTGTGTTACCTGGACCCCATGCTGACCACCATTCATGTACCCCTCCAGGAGATGGGCCGGATGGGGATGAACCTGCTCATTGACCGGATCGAGGGCGGACACACCCTGCCGCTGAAGATGGAGATCCCCTTTCAGTTGATTCAGCGGGAGTCCTGCGGTCCCGCCCCCCGGCGATAAATATAAGACAGAAGGGCTGTTGCAAAATCTGCAACAGCCTTTTTGTATAAAGAAAACCACTCGCTAGGCGAGTGGTTCAAAAAAGCCTATGGCGATGAAAATGATAAAAAAACTCCCTTTGCTATAATAGAAGTGCGGTCTGCCAACTGCACAAACAATCGC
>CASEOA010000043.1 GCA_949289455.1 uncultured Eubacteriales bacterium | reverse complement strand
GATTTTTTGCGTTTTTAGGTGACAAGGGGCGGTCCCTTACACCTCCATGGCCTCCCGGGCGAAATCGGCGGCCTGCTCCAGATCCTCCTGATCCGGATGGGTCAGGGCCATATCGTAGGCCTGGAGCATGGTTTTCAGCTGTCCGTTTTCCGGGTCAGCCTTCAGCTGGGCCAGATACCGGTCCTTTACCGCCTGGGGCATCTTTCCGGTACAGAAAAAGGTGCTCACCACCTGGTTTCCCTTTGGGACCTCCGCCTGGAACCGGTCGGCCAGGGCGCCAAAATACAGCTCGGAGATACCGAACCCGGCGGTGCCGAAGAGGGCCACCCGTTTGCCGAAAAGCCCGGCCAGAAATTCCTTCATGGCGGCGGTGGGGCCCCCCTTGTCGGTCCAGGACCCGGCAAATACCAGCTCCGCCCGGTCCACGTTCTGGGGGGGCGGGCCGAAGGCCACGATCTCCTGACCGGTGCAGGCCTCTTTAATAGCCTGGGCCACCTGGGCGGTGTTGCCGGTGAGGCTGTCATATACAATGGCGATGCGCATCATTTCCTCCTTGCTCCGGCGGGGGAGTTTGGCCCCCTACTTGTACTTCCTGCTCTCCGCCACCGCCAGTTCATCACAGCGGTTGTTGTACGGATTGTCGGCGTGATCCCCCGCCCGACTGGTCGGGCGGGGACCCCCATCACTTTTCATGCTCGGCGGAAATCAATTCCGCCTGCGCCAAGGTTTTGCCCCCGGGGCAAAACGCTTGTACGGCGCAAGCGCCGGAAAGGGCCACGCCCAACTCTGTTATTTGTACTTCCTGCTCTCCGCCACCGCCAGTTCATCACAGCGGTTGTTGTACGGATTGTCGGCGTGGCCCTTGACCCAGTGGAGGTTTACCCTGTGGTAGGCGCACAGATCCAGCAGCTCCTCCCACAGGTCGGGGTTGAGGGCGGGTTTTTTGTCCGATTTGATCCATCCTCTGGCCCGCCAGCCCTTGGCCCACCCCTGTTGCAGGGCGTCGATGACGTACTTGGAGTCGGAATAGAGCTCCACGGTGCAGGGCTCTTTCAGGGCTTTCAGGGCGGTAATCACTCCGGTGAGCTCCATCCGGTTGTTGGTGGTGTGGGCCGCCCCGCCGGAGAGCTCCTTTTTGTGCTCCCCGTATTGCAGGATGGCCCCCCACCCTCCGGGGCCCGGATTACCCGAACAGGCCCCGTCGGTGTAAATGGTAACTGTTTTCATGCTTCTCCTTCCAGACCTTCCCCCCGCAGGGGCGGATGAGGGGGCGTACCGTTCCACTTCCTGACGAATCACAGTGCAGACACCCTCAAACCGGTGTAAAATGTCCAGATTGCTAAACCGCAATATGGTTATGCCATAGGTCTGTTCCAAAAACTCCCCGCGGACCCGGTCCTCTTCCTATCCGGTCTCCTCAAAATGCTGGGAGCCGTCCAGTTCCACCGCCAGCTTGGCGGCAGCACAGTAAAAATCCAAAATATAAGGGCCAAATACTACCTGCCGCCGAAATTGGACGGGATAGGTGCGCAAAAACTGATACCACAGCTTGTTTTCTTCTTTGGTAGCGTTTTTTCTCAGATGCTGTGCGTTTTGCTTCATCCATAAACGCATCTCATACGCCCCCTCATCCGGCCCTGCGGACCACCTTCCCCCCTGTGGGGGGAAGGTTAAGCGGTATTATATTATAATTCCTTCAGTATCTCCTGCCGTTTCTGGTCGTATTCCTCCCTGGTGATGAGCCGCTGGTCGTAGAGGGTCTGGAGCTGGCGGAGCCGCTCCTCGGCGCTGGTCTCCGGCTGAGCGGAATTTTCCACACTTTCGTCCTCAATGTGGATTTCCGGCCCCACATAGCCCTTGCCAAAGGCCTGGTACAGGTTGGCAGCCATGATTCCGGCGGCGAACAGGGTCCACAAAACCCCAAAGGCCCCGAAGGTGGGGATTACCACGAACAGGCCGATGAGCACGAAAATGCCCCCGGCCACGCCGCCGAACACCCCGCCGGTTTTACTGGGCCGGTAGGTCACCCGTTTTTTGGCCATCACTCATTCCTCCCCTTCCGGTGCGGAACTGTCCTCCTCGTCCTCCTCGTGCTCGGTGCGGGCGAAGGAGATCACCTTGACCCCCTCCTCCAGGTTCATGATCTTGACTCCCTGGGCGGTGCGGCCGTAGGTGGAGATGCCGGACACCGCCATGCGGATGATGACTCCGGCATCGTTGATGACCAGCACGTCGTCCTGGTCGTTCACCACCTTGACCCCCACCACGGGGCCGGTCTTATCGGTGACGTTGTAGCCCTTCAGGCCGAAGCCGCCCCGCTTCTGGAGGCCGCCGGCCCGGATATACTCGTCCATGTCGGTGCGCTTGCCGAAGCCGTTTTCGGTAATCATCAGCACCTGATGCTCCCGCTTGGCCCGGGCGGCTCCCACCACGAAGTCGCCCTCCCGGAGGCTGATGCCCCGGACGCCGGCGGCGTCCCGGCCCATGCAGCGCACGTCGGTCTCCTTGAAGCAGATGGCCATGCCGTCGTGGGTGACGATGAGGATGGCCTTGTCCCCGTCGGTCTCCCGGACGCAGATGAGCTCGTCCCCCTCCTCCAGGGTGATGCAGCGGATGCCCGCTTTCCGGGCGGTGTGGATGGAGGAGAGCTGGATGCGCTTGACGGTGCCCCGGCGGGTAACCATCACCAGATACCGGTCCTCGGGGAATTCCCGCAGGTGGATCATGGCGGTGACCTTCTCCTCCTGCTCCACCGGCAGGATGTTCACCAGGTTGGTGCCCTTGGCGGTGCGGCCGGCCTCGGGGATCTGGTAGCCCTTCTTCCGGTGGACCCGGCCCTTGTTGGTGAAGAAGAGGATATAGTCGTGGGTGGAGGCGGTGAACACCGTATCCACATAGTCCTCCTCCTTGGTGGCCATGGCGGTGATGCCCTTGCCGCCCCGGCGCTGGGCCCGGTAGGTGGAGGCGGGGGTGCGCTTGATGTAGCCCCCGGCGGTGAGGGTGAACACGCACTCCTCCTCCTCGATGAGATCCTCAATGTCGATCTCGTCCTCCACGTCCTGGATCTCGGTGACCCGCTCGTCGCCGTACTTGTCCCGGATGGCGGTCAGCTCCTCCTTGAGCACCCCGCGGATCTTTTCCTCGCTGGCCAGCAGCTCGTTGTAGTAGGCGATGCGCTCCTCCAGCTCCTTGTACTCGGCCTCCAGCTTTTCCCGGTCCAGACCCTGGAGGGCTTTGAGGCGCATGTCCAGAATGGCCTGGGCCTGGACCTCGTCCAGGCCAAAGCGGGCCATCAGGTTCTCCCTGGCGTTGTCGTAGCTGGAGCGGATGATGTGGATGACCTCGTCAATGTTGTCCTGGGCAACGAGCAGGCCCTCCAGCAGGTGGGCCCGCTCCTGGGCCTTTTTCAGGTCGTATTTGGTGCGCCGGACAATGATCTCCTCCTGGAAGGCAATGTACTCGTCCAGAATGTGCCGCAGGGAGAGGATTTTGGGCTGGGACTGGTCGTCCACCAGGGCCAGCATGTTGATGGCGAAGGTGGTCTGGAGCTGGGTTTGGGCGAACAGGCGGTTGAGCACCACCTGGGGATTGGCGTCCCGCTTGAGCTCAATGACCACCCGCATACCGTTGCGGTCGGACTCGTCCCGGATGTCGGAGATGCCCTCCAGCCGCTTGTCCTCCACCTGGTCGGCCATGTTTTTGATGAGCATCCGCTTGTTCACCTGGTAGGGGATCTCGGTGACAATGATGCGGGTACGGTTCTGGCCAAACTCCTCAAACTCGGTGCGGGCCCGGACGCACACCCGGCCCCGGCCGGTGGCGTAGGCCGCCCGGATGCCGGAGCGGCCCATGATGATGCCCTTGGTGGGGAAATCGGGGCCCTTTACATGCTCCATCAGGTCGGCCAGGGTGGCGTTGGGGTCGTCCAGCACGCAGATGGTGGCGTCAATAACCTCCCGCAGGTTGTGGGGCGGGATGTTGGTGGCCATGCCCACGGCGATGCCCGCCGAGCCGTTTACCAGCAAATTGGGGAACCGGCTGGGGAGCACCCGGGGCTCCTTCCGGCTCTCGTCAAAGTTGGGGTCCCAGTTTACCGTGTCCTTTTCGATGTCCCGCAGCATCTCATCGGAGATTTTGGACATCCGGGCCTCGGTGTACCGGTAGGCGGCGGCGGGGTCGCCGTCGATGGAGCCGAAGTTGCCGTGGCCGTCCACCAGGGGATAGCGCATGGAGAAGTCCTGGGCCAGGCGGACCAGGGCGTCGTACACGCTGGCGTCGCCGTGGGGGTGATACCGGCCCAGCACGTCGCCCACGCAGGTGGCCGACTTCTTGAAGGGCTTGTCCGCCGTCAGGTTGTCCTCGTACATGGCGTAGAGGATGCGGCGGTGGACCGGCTTCAGGCCGTCCCGCACGTCGGGCAGGGCCCGGCCCT
>CASEOA010000042.1 GCA_949289455.1 uncultured Eubacteriales bacterium | reverse complement strand
TATAACCCCATCTGGATGATGGCCGACTCGGGCGCCCGTGGTAGCTCCGCCCAGATCCGTCAGCTGGCCGGCATGCGCGGCCTGATGGCCGACACCTCCGGCCGCACCATCGAGATCCCCATCAAATCCAACTTCCGTGAGGGCCTGTCCGTGCTGGAGTACTTCATCTCCTCCCGAGGCGCCCGGAAGGGCATGGCCGATACCGCTCTGCGGACCGCCGACTCCGGTTACCTGACCCGCCGTCTGGTGGACGTGTCCCAGGAGGTCATCATCCGGGAGGACGACTGCGGCACCGACGACGGCATCGTGGTCAGCGAGATCGTGGAGAACGGCCAGGTCATCGAGACCTTCGGCGAGCGGCTCAAGGGCCGCTACCCCGTGGAGGACATCTGCGATCCCACCACCGGCGAGGTGCTCTTCGACCACCACACCATGCTCAAGGCGGACGACGCCGCGGTGCTGGAGGCCCACGGCATCCATGAGGTCAAGATCCGCTCCGTGCTCACCTGCCGGGCCCGCAGCGGGGTATGCTCCAAGTGCTACGGCATCAACCTGGCCATCGGCGAGCCTGTGGGCGCCGGCGAGGCGGTTGGTATCATTGCCGCCCAGTCCATCGGCGAGCCCGGCACCCAGCTGACCATGCGTACCTTCCACACCGGCGGCGTGGCCGGCGGCGACATCACCCAGGGTCTGCCCCGTGTTGAGGAGCTGTTCGAGGCCCGCAAGCCCAAGAAGATGGCCCAGCTGGCCGAGGTGGGCGGCACCGTCACCCTGGAGGAGGCCAAGCGCAACTCCATGTGCAACCTGACCATCACCGCCGACGACGGGGAGACCGTCACCTATATGCTGCCCTACGCCGGCCTGCGTGCCAAGCACGGCGACAGGGTGGAGAAGGGCTTTGCCCTCACCGAGGGCGCCCTCTATCCCCAGGACGTGCTCCGGGTGCGGGGCATCCACGCGGTGTACGACTATCTGATCCAGGAAGTGCAGAAGCCCTACCGTCAGCAGGGCGTGGATATCAACGACAAGCACATCGAGGTCATCTGCCGCCAGATGATGCGCAAGGTCCGGGTGGAGGACGCCGGCGACTCCGACCTGCTCTCCGGTTCCACCATCGAGCTCATCGAGTTTGAGGACGCCAAGGCTGCTGTCCAGGCCCGCATCGACGCTGGCGAGATCAACGACGGCCTGGAGCTGAAGCTGCCCACCTGCACCCGCCTGCTCATGGGCATCACCAAGGCCTCTCTGGCCACCGACTCCTTCCTGTCCGCCGCCTCCTTCCAGGAGACCACCAAGGTGCTCACCGAAGCGGCCATCAAGGGCAAGGTGGACCACCTGCTGGGCCTGAAGGAGAACGTCATCATCGGTAAGCTGATCCCCGCCGGTTCCGGCCTGTCCATGTACCGCAAGTACGACCAGATGAACGACGAGGGCATCGCCCAGGGCGGCGAGGCTCCCGAGGAGGAAGTACTGGTGGAAGAAGAGAGCATGCCTGTCCAGGAGACGGAGCTCACCGACAGCACCGAACTGTAAGCCCGACTTTCTTGGGGGCGCCGCGTTACGCGGCGCCCCCATTGCCATGAGCCCGAGGTATTGCCATGAATCGTTTTACCCCCTTTTCCCTGGCCGCCGGCTGCGCCGGACTGGCCCTGCTGGGGCTGAGCCTGCTCCCCCTGTCCGGCCTGTCCCAGGGCGGCACCTCTGCCCAAATCGTTCTCTTTCTTTCCCTGCTGGCGCTGGCCCTGGCCGCCCTGGGGCTTCTCCGCAGGGCTGGATACGCCCCGGAACGGCTGTGGACCGCCCTGCTGCCCATCGGTCTGGCCCTCTTTTTCCGGGCGGCCATGCTGGACTACGCCTCGGAGGACTACAAGATCTTCCTGGCCCAGTGGGCGGCCACCTTCCGGGACAACGGCGGCTTTGCCGCCATCCGAATGCCCATCGGCAACTACAACGTGCCCTACCTCTATTTCCTGGCCGCCATCTCCTATCTCCCCCTCCCCGACCTCTACCTCATCAAGCTGTTCTCCATCTGCTTTGACGTGGTGCTGGCCTGGGGCGGCCTGCGGCTGGTCCGGCGGTTCACCGGGCGGGACAGCCTGGCCCCGCTGGCCTGCTTTTGCGCTCTGCTGCTGCTGCCCACCGTCATGCTCAACGGGGCCTACTGGGGCCAGTGCGATTCCCTCTATGGGGCCCTCACCCTCCATGCCCTGGCCAGCGCCCTGGAGGGCAGGCCCAAGACCTCCGCCGCCCTGGTGGGGGTCGCCTTCTCTTTTAAATTGCAGACGGTGTTCCTCCTCCCCCTGTGGGCCATCCTGTGGATGGCAAAACGGGTGCGATTCCAAGACCTGCTGCTGGCCCCCGCCGCCTATGCCGCCACCTGCGTGCCCGCCCTTCTGCTGGGCAAGCCCCTGGGGGACATTCTGGGGGTGTACCTGGGCCAGACCAAAGAAGGAGCCGGGGCGCTGAACTACAACTGCGCCTCCATCTACTCCTTTCTCCCCTATGGCGTCCAACCCGACGAGGCCACCGGAGCCCTGCTGGGCATCCTGGCGGCCTTCCTGCTGGTGGCCGCCCTGCTGGCCGCAGCCTTCCGGTTCCGCGCCCGGCTGGATAACAGGGCTCTGCTGCTGTGCGGGGTGGTGCTGGCTGCGGGAGTGCCCTTCCTGCTGCCCTACATGCACGACCGCTACTTCTTCCTGGCCGACGTGCTCACCCTGGTCTGGGCCTGTCTCTCCCTGCGGGGGCTGCCGGCGGCAGTACTGGTGGAGCTGGCCTCCCTCAGCGCCTATCTGACCTACTTCCGCATGAAGTATACCTTGCTGCTCTACTGGGGCGACCAGGTCTTTACCATGCTGGGGGAGAGCCTGCTGGTGCTGGGCGCGTTGGTGTGGAGCTGTATTCTTTTGGCAAAACGACTGACCGGAACGCCGCCAGCCCCAGACGGCATAGGGAAAAATACAACAAATCTCTAAAAAACGGTTGACGTATCAGCAACAACGTGTTACAATTTGGTTACAGTTTTTAAAAAGCAGTTACAATTTTAAGAAGGAGGCCAAAATGGCAACCCAAACCATTCCCCTCACTTATAAGGGCCACCCGCTCCGCCGGAAAGACAGCCTGATCTACTACGGCAGCATGGCCGAGAAATATATCATCATGCTCCAGGTCATGGAGCAGAAGAAGGAGCAGGACCTGGATGTCGCCACTCGGGTGTCTGTCCAGCTCCAGCTTACCGACCCCGACCTGAAGAGCCGGGACCGTGTGGTTAAAAAAACCGAGAAGGACAGCTTGTACGCCGCCATGGATGTGGCTTCCGTCTGGCTGAATCGGGCTTTGTCCGGCAAGTAACTCATACCTAAGACACCGAATGGAGGAACACTACCAATGATAAAACCTGCCAAGCTGCTGCGCACCGCATTCCTGACCGTCGCCCTCTCCGCCGTATGTATGGTGGGCGCTTCCGCCGCCAGCCTGGGCGTGGGCACCGTCAACACCGACGCCCTCCGCCTCCGGGCCGAGGCCAGCACCTCTTCCACCATCCTGGCTACCGCCTCCAAGGGCGATACCGTGGTGATCATGGAGAACGCCGGCAACGGCTGGTACAAGGTGAACTACAACACCATCGAGGGCTACATGTCCGGCGGCTACCTGAACGTCACCGCCACCGCCGATGTGACCATCGGTTACGGCAAGGTGGACGTGGGCAACACCGTCCTCAACGTGCGCAGCGGGCCTGGCACCGGTTACAGCAAGGTGACCTCCCTCAGCAACGGCACTGTGGTGTCCATCGTGGGCATCAGCAACGGCTGGTATAAGATTACCACCTCCGGCGGCACCACCGGCTATGTGAGCAGCGAATACATGGACATCTGCAAGAGCTCCGCCGGTTCCCGTGGCGAGACCACTACTACCAGCACCACCTCTACCAGCAGCATGGGCCAGCAGGTGGTCAATTACGCGCTGAGCTTCCTGGGCACTCCCTATGTGTACGGCGGCAACGGCCCCAGCTGCTTTGACTGCTCCGGCTTCACCAACTATGTGTACCGCCACTTCGGCTACATACTCAACCGGGGCGCTTCCTCTCAGCTGTCCAACGGCACTCCTGTGGCCAAGAGCGACTTGCAGCCCGGCGACATTGTGTTCTTCCGCTATAACACCACCTACCCCGCCTCTCACTGCGGCATCTACATTGGCAACGGCCAGTTCGTCCACGCTTCCACCAACCAGTATCAGGTGCAGATCAGCCAGCTGACCACCGGCCACTACGCCAACGTGTACCTCACCGCCCGCCGCATTCTCTGATCTTTGCTTGGCAGGTAGAATCAAAGGAATGTGATCAGCTCCCCCGCTTGTACCAAGCGGGGGAGCTTTTTGCATGGCATAAAAAAGCGATCGCCCCCGCCGGTTTGCGGCGGGGGCGATGTGTTATGTTCCGTTATTCCTCAGGCGGGACGTCTGCGTCCTCCACCTTGGCGGTGGTCTGGATGATATCCTCATCCGTCAGCACGCCCTCCTGCTTGAGCTGGGCGATCCGGGCCTTGTTCTCCTCAATGGTGGCCTTGGCCTGGGTGATCCGCTGGCAAAGCGCCTGATAGGCGGGTTCAGGGGCTCCGCCCCGCTCGGCATAATACAGCTTGCCCATCTCCAGATAGGCCTTGCGGATGGCGTCCTCCTCCCCGGAGTTGTTCAGGGACAGCCGGGTGATCTCCATCAGCTGCTTGGACTTGGCCATGCCGGCCCGGCCCAGATCGGTGGCTTTGTCTTTCCACCCCTCAAAAAATGCCATGGCAATCTCCTCCTTATGGGGTATCTCCTGAGATACTGGCCCTATTCTACCCTCAAATCCCCGCGGACGCAAGGGCAGGCCGTCGAAGTTCACACAAATTTAAGGGTTGCCACGGCTCCCCTTCTGAAAGGCAAAAAACCGCTGGCCAAAGTAGTTCAAAATGGTGTACAGGGCCATGCCCCCCAGCTTGGTGAGCCGTTCCTGCCACACCGGGTCCATACCGGTGCTGCCCAGCACCCAACCGGCGATGGGCTGGGCCAGGGCGTAGGCCACCACATAGCACACCGCCACGTTGACGGCAAACTTCACCGCCGAGCGCAGAAGGGTCTCCTGGCTGTGGAAGGTGAAGTGCCGGTTGAGGAAAAAGCTCATCACCGCCCCGGCCACATAGGCGATGGCGGTGGACGGCCAGTAGCCCAACCCCTCCAGCAGAAACATGAGCACCATGGACAGCAGGGTGTTACCCACCCCCACCAGCAGGAACTTGGGGATGGAGTTGTCAATCAGCTTTGCCATCTCTGTCCTCCAGTACCTCCCGCAGCAGGAAGCGGGGCCGCTCCTTGCTCTCCAGATAGATCTTGCCGATATACTCCCCGATGACCCCCAGGGAGAGCAGGATCAGGCCGCCGATGGCCCACACCGAGCAGATCATGCTGGCCCAGCCCAGGATGGTCTCTCCCATGGCCCAGCGGACAATGGAGTAGATCAGCATGAGGATGCTCACCAGAAACACGAAAAATCCCAGGCCAGTGATCATGCGGATGGGCTTCACCGACAGGGAGGTGATGCCCTCCATGGCAAAGGAGAGCATTTTTTTCAGGGGATACTTGCTCTCCCCGGCAAACCGCTCCCCCCGCTCATACTCCACAGTGCCGGAACGGTAGCCGATCATGGGCACAATGCCCCGGAGGAACAGGTTGACCTCCTTGAACTGGGCCAGGCCCTCCAGGGCCCGCTTGGACATCAGCCGGTAGTCGGCGTGGTTGAACACAGTCTCGGCCCCCATGGTGTTCATCAGGCGGTAGAACCCCTCGGCGGTAAACCGCTTGAAGAAGGTGTCCTTCTTCCGGGAGAAGCGGACGCCGTAGACGATGTCGCACCCGGCATAGTACTGCTCCACCATGGCGTCCACCGCATCCACATCGTCCTGGAGGTCAGCGTCCATGGAGATGGCCATGTCACACCGGTCCTTGGCGGTCATGAGCCCGGCCAGCAGGGCGTTCTGATGCCCCCGGTTGCGGCTCAGGTCGGCTCCGGAAAAGAGGGGGCACTCTTGATGGAGTTGGGTGATAATCTCCCAGGTCCTGTCCCTGGAGCCGTCGTTGACAAAAAGCACCCGGCTCTCCGGGGCGATCTTCCCCGCCGCCATCAGCCCCTCCAGCTTCTCCCGCAGCCGGCGGGAGGTCTCGGGAAGGACTTCCTCCTCGTTGTAGCAGGGCACAACGATATATAGAATGTCTGCCATGTTATCGCATCTTCCTTATCTGTTTTCTTTGGGTCATGAGATACCCTTTAGACGTCATACGCTATCCTTTGGTTTCCTCTTGTCCAAATAATGAGATCTCCAGAACCGTGCAGATTCGTAACAGCACATCAACGGATGGCTTCTTCCTTCCGCTCTCGATTTCTGCAATAAACGGCTGAGATACTTGTACCAGTTCAGCCAGCTTTCCCTGACTCAGTCCTTTTTCCTTACGGCGCTCCCGGATGATCGTCCGATAATCCAAACTCATCACCTCTCCCCTATTATAGCTGATAGCAATACCCTTTGCATCTATAGCTTTCAGCTATTGACTTCTATGATATATCGCCATATAATAGCTATTAGCTATATTAGGAGGTGATAAAGATGGAAACTTCTTTTCCTCTGCTGGAACAGATCAAATCAAAGCTGCTCGCTAAAAAACTGTCCTGCCTGCCCTCCTATCAGGAGGCCAGGCAGGACAGTCAGGGACTGTGGCGGGACTTTTGCGCCCATCAGTCCTCGGAGGCCCGGGACCAGGCGCTGGACCTGCTGGACAGCCACGGGGCCGTCAGCTCCCTGGAGCGGGACGCGGCCTTCTGCCTGGGCCTCCAGCTGGGTCTGGAGCTGGGCCAGCTGGAGCGGTTTTGGGAGACGGAGGGGTAGCGGGCCGATGCCCGCCGGTCGCAAACCCGGACAGGCGGGCGATTGATAATCGCCCCTACAGATGATTGCAAACCGTATACAAATCCGGAAGGGCGGGCGGGAACTGAGCCCCGCCCCTACTCCTCCAGCTTGCGACGCAGCTTATCCACCGCCCGGCGCTCGATGCGGGAAACCTGGACCTGGCTCACCCCCAGCACCCGGGCGGCCCGGTCCTGGGTCATGCCCCGGTAGTACCGCAAAAAAATCACCTGCCGCTCCCGGTCGGGCAAGCTGTCGATGGCCCCCCGGAGGGCCTCCCGCTCCACGATGCCCTCCTCCATCCCGTCGCTGCCCAGGGCGCTCTCCAGGGTGAGCCCGTCCCCCGTTTCCATCTGGAGGGAGGCCACCGGCAGCCCCGCCTCCTCGGCGGCGGCGATCTCCTCCCGCTCCAGCCCGGTCTCCGCCGACAGCTCGGACAGAGTAGGCTCCCGGCCCAGAGCAGCGGTGAGCCTGTCCCGGGCAGCCTTGATCTGGGCCCCCCGCTCCTTCAGCCCCCGGCTCACCTTCACCGGCCCGTCGTCCCGCAAATACCGCCGGATCTCCCCGGCGATTTTGGGTACGGCGTAGGTGGAGAACTGGCAGCCGAAGGCCGGATCAAACCCCCGCACCGCCTTTACAAATCCCAGGCAGCCCAGCTGGTACAAATCCTCCGGTTCCACCCCCCGGCCGAAGTACCGCCGGACAATGGACCAGATCAGTCCCCCGTTCTCCTCAATGAGCCTGGCACAGGCCTCGTTGTCCCCCGCCCGGGCGGCGGCCAGCAGGTCGGGGGTATCCGCCACGCCCATCAGGCCCCGCCCATCCTGCGGGAGATCTTCCGGCGGAGGGTGACCACCGTTCCTTTGCCCGGGGTAGAACGCACCTTCACCTGGTCCATAAAACTCTCCATGATGGTAAAGCCCATGCCGCTGCGCTCCTCTCCTCCGGTGGTGTACATGGGCCGCCGGGCCTGGTCCACGTCGGGAATGCCCACCCCCTTGTCCTTAATCTGGATTTCCAGCGTGTTGTCCCCAAACAGCCGCAGCCGCATGGCTACCAGCCCCAGGCTGTCGGGATAGGCGTGGACGATACAGTTGGTGACCCCCTCGCTCACCGCCGTCTTGATGTCGTTGATCTCCTCCAGAGTGGGGTCCAGCTGGGCGGCAAAGCAGGCCGCCGTGGTGCGGGCAAAGCCCTCGTTGGCCGACCGGCTGAGAAAGGTGACCACCGCCTCATTGATCGCTTTCATTATGTATATCCTCCCTCATTCAAAGTTGAGCAGCCGCTCCAGGCCGGCGGCCCGCAGCACTTTGCCCGCTTGCTCCGGTACCCCCACCACCCGCAGGGCGCCGTCCCAGGCCTGGGTCTGCCGGTAGACCCGCAGCAGAACGGCAATCCCCGAGCTGTCCATAAAGGTGACCCCCTTCAGGTCCAGGGTCACCTGGGTGGGCATTACCAGCTGGAGCTGGCGGTCCAGCTCGGCCAGAATCTCCCTGGCCCGGTGGTGGTCCACCTCCCCCTCAATGGCGGCGTATAGGCGCCGGCCCTCCGCCCTGCACGTTACTGCCATGGCCTGTCCCTCCCAAGCATAAAAAATCGCGGTATACCAAATATTGGTATACCGCGATGGTATCACAGTTCCTGCGCCGAAGCTGTCGAATCTCTCAACGGACCAGGGAAAAATCGGTAAAAATCCACCGGTCCCCCACCTTTTCGTAGGGGAACTCATGGGTCTCGGTACCGATGACCGCGCCGTCCTGCTCCGGGTCCACCACCTCTACGGTGACCCGAACCACCAGTCGGTCGGGATCGTCCCCCCGCAGCACCTGGGTAAACTCACCGCCCCGGTAGATGTCGGTGCCACGGCCGCCATCCTGGACGTAGAGGGCCCCGTCCAGGTCAATATACTGGACGCCTCCATAGGGCAGCAGGCTCTCCACCAGATCGTCGGAGAACAGGCCCTTCAAGTAGCCCCGGAGGCTGGCGGTGCTGTCCATGCCGGGCTGATCCACCCGGTAGTAGGTTACGCCGTTCACCTCCCGGCTGTCCGCCGCATCAAAGCTCATGGGGGCCACCAGGAACCAGGAATACGCCTCCTCCGCTACGCGGTAGGCGTCCAGCACCGCCTCGTCATCCGGTCCCTGGATGGCCGGAGTCTCGGTGGCGATGGGCGCATCGGTAGGTTCCGTGGTGGGTTCACCGGTGGGCTCTGACGTGGGCACGTGGGAGGGCTCGGGAGCCTGGGTGGGGCTGTCCAAAGGCTCCACTACAGGGTCTGTGGCAGTGGGCACGGGGCTCTCCTCCGCAGGAAGGGTGGGGGTGGACTCCCCCTCCGGGCTGGTCTGGGGGCCGGTCGCCTGTGCAGACTGTTCCGGCGACGGAGAGACCTCCACGCTCTGGCCGCCGCAGGCGCTGAGGCCACCGGCCAGTACCAGCAGCAGGACTGCCATGGGCAGCAATTTTTTCACGATCTTTGCCTCCTTCCCGGGGTAGGTCATTGGTTTTATTATTTTATCCCAATCAGTTTAAAAGCACAACCTCAGTTGCGTGACAAAGAGTGACAATATGGACACAGAAACGCCGCCATCCGCGTCCGATGGCGGCGTTTCTCCTGTTTTCGGCTCTTTGGTCAGCCCAGGGAGGCGGCGGACTCCTCCAGCTTGGCAATGAGGGCCCGCAGCTTCTCCGCCCGGTCCCGCTCGGCCTCCACCACGTGGGCCGGGGCTTTATTCACAAAGCCGGGATTTTGGAGCTTGGTCTCCAGCTTGTCCAGCTCCTTTCGGTTCTTGTCCAGCTCCTTGGCAACCCGGGCCCGCTCCTTGTCCAGATCCACCAGCTCGGCCATGGGCATGGCGATGCGGGCGGCGTGGGTGATGACGGTAACCATGCCCTTGGCGCTCTCGCTGTCGGCATCGGTCTCGGCCACATTGGTCACCGTGACCTCACTGGCGTAGGCCAGCCGCTTGAGGAAGGGGATGCCGGCGGTAAAGACCTCCCGCTCCAGGGTGGCCACGGTGAGGTGGGCCTTCTTGGAGGGGGGCACGTTCATCTCGGCCCGGCGGGTACGCACGGCCCGGATGGCATCCATGATGAGCTCCATGGCCTTCTCCTCCTCCGGGAAGGCCAGGTTGAGGTGGAACTCCGGCCACTGCTGGAGCATGAGGTAGTCCCCTTCGTGGGGCAGGGCCTGCCAGATCTCCTCGGTGATATAGGGCATGAAGGGGTGGAGCAGCTTGAGGATCTGCGTGAGGACGTAGCACAGCACCTGCTGGGCCCGCTCCTTGGCCGCCTGGTCCTCACCCTGGAGGCGGGTCTTGGTCAGCTCAATATACCAGTCGCAGTAGGAATCCCAGATGAAGTCGTACACCTTCTGGGCGGCCACACCCAGCTCATACCGGTCCATGTTCTCGGTGATCTCAGGGATGACGGAGTTGAGCTTGGACAGAATCCACTTGTCCTCCAGCTCCAGCTGATCGGGCAGCTGGCACTTGTCGATGGTCAGGTTCATCATCAGGAAGCGGCTGGCGTTCCAGATCTTGTTGGCAAAGTTGCGCATGGCCTCGCACCGCTCGGTGTAGAAGCGCATGTCGTTTCCGGGGGAGTTGCCGGTAACCAGGTTGAAGCGCAGGGCGTCGGCGCCGTACTGCTCAGCCATCTCCAGGGGGTCGATGCCGTTGCCCAGGCTCTTGGACATTTTTCTGCCCTTGTCGTCCCGCACCAGGCCGTGGATGAACACGGTGTGGAAGGGGGGCTTCTTGGTGTGCTCACAGCCGGAGAAGATCATCCGGGCAACCCAGAAGAAGATGATGTCGTAGCCGGTGACCAGCACGTCGGTGGGATAGAAATACTTGAAGTCCTCGGTCTCCTGGGGCCAGCCCAGGGTGGAGAAAGGCCACAGGGCGGAGGAGAACCAGGTGTCCAGCACGTCCTCCTCCTGGACGATGTGCTTGGAGTGGCAGTGCTCACACTCGGTGGGGTCGGTCTCGGACACGGTGATGTGGCCGCAGTCCTGGCAGGTCCAGGCGGGAATCTGGTGGCCCCACCACAGCTGGCGGGAGATACACCAGTCGTGGACGTTTTCCATCCAGTTGGTATAGGTCTTGGAGAACCGGTCGGGGACGAACTTGACCTCCCCGTCGTTCACCACCCGCAGGGCCTCCTCGGCCAGGGGCTTCATCTTCACGAACCACTGGGCGGAGATCAGGGGCTCCACGTCGTTGTGGCAGCGGTAGCAGGTGCCCACGTTGTGCTGGTGGGGCTCCACCTTGACGAGATACCCCTGCTCCTCCAGGTCGGCCACAATGGCCTTCCGGGCCTCGTAGCGGTCCATGCCGGAGTAGCGGCCGTAGCCCTCCACCACGCGGCCGTTGTCGTCCAGCACCCGGATGGTCTCCAGGTTCTGCCGCAGGCCCACCTCAAAGTCGTTGGGGTCGTGGGCGGGGGTCATCTTCACGCAGCCGGTGCCAAACTCCATGTCCACATACTCGTCGGCCACAATGGGCATCTCCCGGCCCACCAGGGGCAGGATGCACTTTTTGCCCACAATGTCCTGGTACCGCTCGTCGTTGGGGTTGACGGCCACGCCGGTGTCGCCCAGCATGGTCTCGGGCCGGGTGGTGGCCACGATGACGTACCGGCCCTCCTCCCCCTGGATGGGGTAGCGGATGTGCCAGAAGTTGCCCGGCTTGTCCTGGTACTCCACCTCGGCGTCGCTGAGGGCGGTGACGCAGTTGGGGCACCAGTTGATGATGCGGGAGCCCTTGTAAATGAGACCCTTCTTGTACAGGGAGACAAACACATGGCGGACGGCCTTGCTCAGGCCCTCGTCCATGGTGAACCGGGAGCGGCTCCAGTCACAGGAGGCGCCCAGCTTTTTCTGCTGCTCCACGATGCGGTTGCCGTACTTGTTCTTCCAGTCCCACACCCGCTCCAAAAACTTCTCCCGGCCCAGGTCGTAGCGGGTCAGGCCCTCGTTCTTGCGCAGCTCCTCCTCCACCTTGATCTGGGTGGCGATGCCGGCGTGATCGGTGCCGGGCACCCACAGGGCGGCGTAGCCCTGCATCCGCTTGAAGCGGATCAGGATGTCCTGAAGGGTGGAGTCCATGGCGTGGCCCATGTGGAGCTGGCCGGTGACGTTGGGAGGCGGCATGACAATGGTGAAGGGCTTTTTGTCCGGGTCCCGGTGGCCCTCAAAGCAGCCGTTCTTCTCCCACATCTCATAGATGCGGCCCTCCACCTCCTGGGGTTCGTAAACCTTCGGAAGTTCTTTTTTCATCTGTAACACTCCTTTTCGGGGCAAAACAAAAGGTCCGCCCCAAGCTGTAGCTCAGGGCGAACCGATTAAGTCCGCGGTACCACCTGAATTTCCCTTGCGGGACACTCATTGCCTCTGTAACGGGAGAACCCGCCGCTTCTTACTGGCTTCGGAAGCAGGACTCCGGGACCACCTTCCCCCACGCCGCCGGGGAGCCTTGCACCAACCGGCTCCTCTCTGTACCTTTTGCGGGGGTACTCCTTCCCATCTTGGTCTTTGACTGTTAGTATATGCATTTTTCGGGGAATTGTCAAGGGGGGCGCTCCCCTCCGCTCACCGCAGCTCCTTGTCGCAATAGGCGCAGCAGTCCACCCCGCCGGTCCGCTTCACCAGAGGGGGCAGGTAGTGCTCGGTCTGGGTGATGCAGTTGGGGTTGGAGCACAGGGGCTTGGTGCCAATCTCCACCGGGGCGGGCTTGGCCCGCTCCTGGTTGGCCAGATCGGTGAGCAGCGCCATACGGGCGTACATGCCGTACCGGGCCTGATCGAAGTACACCGCCCTGGGGTCGTCGTCCACGTCGATGGAGATCTCGTCCACCCGGGGCAGGGGGTGCATCACCAGCAGGTCCTTCCGGGCCCGGTCCAGCTTCCGCCGGGTGAGGACATACACGCCCTTGCACCGCTCGTACTCCAGGGGGTCCACAAAGCGTTCCCGCTGGATACGGGTCATATAGAGCACGTCCAGCTGGGGCATGACAGTCTCCAGACCGGTGACCTCCACAAACCACAGGTCGTTCTCCCGCATGAAGGCCCGGATATACTCGGGCACCGCCAGCTCCCGGGGTGCAATCAGATAGAACTTGACCCCCTTGAACTTGGCCAGGGCCTTGATGAGGGAATGGACGGTACGGCCGTTTTTCAGATCGCCGCACAGGCCCACCGACAGGCCGTCCACACCGCCACGCAGGCGGGTGATGGTGGTCAGGTCGGCGGTGGTCTGGGTGGGATGCATGTGGCCGCCGTCGCCGGCGTTGATTACCGGCACATCGGAATACAGAGAAGCGGCCTTGGCGGCACCCTCCTTGGGATTGCGCATGACCACCACATCGGCGTAGCCGGAGACCATCTTGATGGTATCCTTCAACGTCTCACCCTTGGCGGTGGAGGTGGACTTGGGATCGGCAAAGCCGAACACTGTGCCGCCTACCCGCAGCATGGCGGTCTGGAAGGAAAAGTTGGTCCGGGTGGAGGGCTCATAGAACAAACTGGCCATCACCCGGCCCCGGCAGGCATCCATAAAATCAGCGGGGTGGTCCATGATATCGCTGCACCGCTGGTACAGGGATTCCCACTCCGCTCTGCTCAGGTCTCCAAAGTCGATCAAATGCCGCATGACGCTTCATTTCCCCTTTTGAATTTTTTCTATCGTATCATATTTGCCCCCCTTTCTTCAAGAGCGGAATTGACAAATTTCCAGTCTTTTTGCCTGCCGCCCTTGTTACGGAGGCTGTCAGCCTCAGGCCTGCCGCAAATCGTTAAGGGTTTCCTCAATCTTTTTGGGGGATACGTAAGCCTGGGCCACCGACAGGATCTGCTCCAGGGTGATGGAGCGGGCCGCGCCCAGAATGGGATGCTTGAAGAGCATGGGGAAACGCCTCTGGAGCACCTTCCGGCAGCCGGGGTGATCCAGCAGCTCCCCCACCGTGATCTGATTGCGTCTGAGTTCCATATTGCTCACCTCCACCCCATTGTATGCGGCGGCAGCCGGATATGACTTGCGAAGTGGCTAAAAGCCGGATATAATGGGGAACACCACACTGAACCGACAAGGAGGGATCAACCTGACATGATCCAGGCATTTCATACATCCCGCCCCACGCTCCATCCCCAGGCCCGGGTGGCCCAAAGCGCCGTGGTGGTGGGAGACGTGGCGGTGGGCTCCCGGTCCAGCCTCTGGTATGGCGCCGTTCTCCGGGGGGACGAGTGCTCCATCCGGGTGGGAGAGGGCTCCAACCTCCAGGATAACTGTGTGGTCCACGGCGACGAGAGCTTTCCCACCCACATCGGCCGGAACGTAACGGTGGGCCACGGGGCGATCCTCCACGGCTGCACGGTGGAGGACGGCTGCCTCATCGGCATGGGGGCCATTCTGCTCAACGGCTGCGTCATTGGTACGGGCAGCCTGGTGGCCGCCGGCGCCCTGGTAACCCAAAATACCGTTGTCCCGCCCGGCAGCCTGGTGGTGGGTTCTCCCGCCAAGGTCAAACGGGCCCTCACCCAGGAGGAGCAGGCGGAGCAGCTGGTCTCGGCCCAGACCTACCGTGATTTGTCGGAGGCCCTGCTGCCTCTGGCCGGAGAACAGGAGGCAGTCCTATGAAGCATGTACATCCCGACCGCCCCCGGCTGCGGGATCAGGTCAAAGCCAAGCCGGGCGTCACCATCGTCTATGTCACCCTCCGGGCCCTGGTGATCCTGGCCCTGGTGGCCCAGATTCTCCACCGCAATTATGAAAATGTGTTCCTCTGCGTGCTCACGCTGATCCTCTTCACCCTCCCCTCCTTCATCGAACGGGCCATCCGCATCGACATCCCGGATACACTGGAGATCATCATCCTCCTGTTCATCTTCGCCGCCGAGATTTTGGGGGAGATCCGGGCCTACTACATCCAGTATCCCGGCTGGGACACCATGCTCCACACCCTTAACGGCTTCCTCTGCGCCGCCATTGGCTTTTCCCTGCTGGACATTCTCAACCGGAACGAGCGGCTGAAATTCAGCCTGACGCCGGCGTACCTGTCCATCGTGGCCTTCTGCTTTTCCATGACCATCGGCGTTCTGTGGGAGTTCTTTGAGTTTTTCATGGACCAGACCTTCCTGTTGGACATGCAGAAGGACACGGTGGTGCATTCCATCGGCTCGGTGATGCTGGACCCCGCCGGAGGCAATGTGCCGGTGTCCATCAAAAACATCACCGATGTAATCGTGGTCACCTCCGACGGCGCCCAGCGCTCCCTGGGCCTGGGGGGCTACCTGGACGTGGGCATCATCGACACCATGAAGGATCTGCTGGTGAACTTCATCGGCGCCGTGGTTTTTTCCACCATCGGCTACTTCTATGTGAAAAACCGAGGCAAGGGCAAGTTTGCCCCCCAGTTCATCCCCACCGTGGTGCCGGATGAGGATTCCGACCTCCATCAGGACTGAACATTTTTAAAAAGCAGGGTATATTCCTCCCCGCGGCGGCCATACTAAGGGCGTACCACGGAATCAAGGAGGTAATCGCAATGAACCAGACCCCGAACAACAGCATCAAGTGCTCCGTCACCAACTGCGCCCATCACTGCCAGGGTCAGAACTACTGCACCCTGAACGAGATCAAGGTGGGCTGCTGCGAGCCCAACGCCACCAAGTGCGCCTCCACCGAGTGCGCCTCCTTCCAGCTGGGCAACCACTGAGCAGACCGGCCGTAACGGCAAAAAATTCCGCGTCCCTCATGGGACGCGGAATTTTTTGTACTTACTCCTTGGGCTGGGCGGCAGCCTCCGCCTTGGGGGCGGCGGGTGCGGCCTTGGGAGCGGCCGGCTTCACCTCGGGCACCTTGCCGTCCACGGTGATCAGCTTGCGGGGGCACTTCTGAGCACAGATGCCGCAGCCGATGCACTTCTCGTAGTCGATGACAGCCAGGTTGTTGACCATGGTGATGGCTTCCTTGGGGCAGTTCTTGGCGCACAGGGAGCAGCCGATACAGCCGTTGTCGCACACCTTCCGGGCGTCCACGCCCTTGTCGTGGGAGGAGCAGGGGATGGTGACGTGGCGCTTGGTCTTGTAGGGCTCCAGGGCGATGATGTGCCGGGGGCACACGTCCACGCACTTGCCGCAGGCCTTACACTTCTCCTCGTCCACCTGGGCCACGCCGTCAACGACGTGGATGGCGTCGAAGGGGCAGGCCTTCTCACAGGAGCCCAAGCTCAGGCAGCCGAAGGAGCAGCCCAGGTCGCCGCCGCCGGGGAGCTTGGAGGCGGCCACACAGTCGTGGAGACCCACATAGTTGTACTGCTTATAGTTCTGACCGCAGCCGGTGCAGTGCACCTGGGCAATCTGCTTCACGGAAGCGCCGGCGGACACGCCCATGATCTCACCGATCTGGGCGGCCACAGCCTCGCCGCCGGCGGCGCAGGCGTTGACAGGGGCGATGCCCTTGGCCACGGCGGCGGCATAGCCGGAGCAGCCGGGATAGCCGCAGCCGCCGCAGTTGGCGCCGGGCAGACAGGCCAGCACAGCCTCTTCCTTGGGGTCCACCTCAACGGCGAACACCTTGGCGGCCACAGCCAGCACCAGGCCGAAGATGGCGCCCAGCACAGCCAGGACCACCACAGCAAAAATCACAGTTTCCATACTTTTCCGCCCTCCTTAACCAAAGACCTTCAGGCCGGAGAAGCCCAGGAAAGCCAGAGCCACCAGGCCGGCGGCCATCAGGGCGATGGGGAAGCCTTCAAAGGCCTTGGGGCACTCGGAAAACTCCATCCGCTCCCGGATGCTGGCGAAGATCACGATGACCAGCAGGAAGCCGATGCCGCCGGTGACGCCGTACACCACGCTGGTGATGAAGTCATAGCTGTTCTGGGTATTCTGGAGCACCACGCCCAGAACGGCGCAGTTGGTGGTGATCAGAGGCAGGTACACGCCCAGGGCCTCGTAGAGGGAGGGCATGGACTTCTTCAGGAACATCTCGATGAACTGCACCAGAGCGGCGATGACCAGAATGTAGGTCACGGTCTGCATGAAGCCCAGGTTGAGCTTCATGAGGATGAACTCGTTGATGGGCCAGCAGATGGCGGAGGCCAAACCCATGACGAAGATAACGGCCAGGCCCATGCCGGAGGCGGTCTCCACCTTCTTGGACACGCCCATGAAGGGGCAGATGCCCAGGAACTGGGCCACGATGAAGTTATTGACCAGGATAGCGCCCAGGGCCACGGTAAACAGTTGTGCCCAATCCATTACTTGGCCACCTCCTCAGTCTTTTTCTTGCTGTCCTTGGGGCGGAGCATGTACTGCATGGCAGCGATGAGGCAGGCCAGGGTGATAAAGCCGCCCACCGGCAGGATCATGCCCAGGGCGGGGATGCCCTCGGGGATAATCCGGATGCCCTCGCCGCCGTTGAGCAGGCCGCCGCCGAAGGTACCGTTGCCCAGCAGCTCACGGATGACGCACATGATCACCAGGATCACGGTGTAGCCCAGGCCCTGGAACACGCCGTCCACCGCAGAGGCCACCACGCCGTTCTTGTAGGCGAAGGACTCGGCCCGGCCCAGGATGATACAGTTTACCACGATCAGGGGGATAAACAGGCCCAGGCTGGCGGACAGGTCGGGCAGGAAGGCCTGCAGGCACAGGTCAACGATGGTAACGAAACCGGCGATGACCACGATGAAGCAGGCGATACGGATGTTGTTGGGGATGATCTTCCGCAGCGCGGCGATGATGATATTGGCCAGGGTGAGGATCACCAGCACAGACACGCCCATACCCAGACCGTTGAACAGGGTGGTGGTGATGGCCATGGTGGAGCACATGCCCAGCAGCTGGACGGTAACGGGGTTCTGATAGAACATACCGTCCATGAATTGCTTTTTCACATTCATTACTCGTTCCCTCCTTAGCCCATGCTGGCCGCGGCGGCAATGGCGGAGGTGACCGCCTCGGACACGCCGCGGGAGGTGATGGTGGCGCCGGTGATGGCGTTGATCTCGCCGCCGTCCTTGGTCACCTTGACTTCGCCGGTCTTGCCCACGAACTGGTCGGCAAAGGCGGGCTTACTGGCGTTGGAACCCAGGCCGGAGGTCTCGCCGGTGCTGACGATGGAGATGCCGGTGCAGGCGCCGGTGGGGTCCACGCCCACCATGACGGTCAGGTTGCCGCTGAAGGAGGTGGCGGGCTTGACCTGCACCACGTAGCCGGCGTCCCCGGCGTCATAGATGTTGAGCACGGTGGCGTCGCCGCCGGTGTACTGGTCGGTGACCTCGGTATAGCTGTCGGCGGGAAGCACGTCAGCCATGGCCTTTTCCTGTTTCAGACGGGCGTTTTCGTCGATAAAGGGCTTGGTCACATAGTTGGTCAGGCCCAGCAACAGGGCGGTGACCGCACAGATGGCAAAGAGCACTACCACCAGAGTGGCCATGCCGGGCGCTTTCTTCACAGCAGTTTCACTCATGGCTTAGCCCTCCTTTCCGGCCTTGGCCTTGGCGGCGGCCTTCATTTCCTTGGTAACGCCGTACCGGTTGGGCTTGCCCACCTTGTCAATGAGCCACACACAGCAGTTCATAATCAGGATGGAGTAGGAGACGCCCTCGGGATAGCCGCCAAAGTAGCGGATGAACACAGTCAGCAGGCCGCAGCCGATGCCGAAGATGATCTCGCCCTTCTTGGTGACAGGGCTGGTGACATAGTCGGTGGCCATGAAGAAGGCGCCCAGCATCAGACCGCCGGAGCACAGCTGATAGGCCACCCAGGTGAAGCGGTCGTTGCCGCCCAGGGGGAACAGGAAGGTGAGCACCGCCACGGTGGCGATGTAGGCCACGGGGATGCGGGCCCGGATGACCCCCCGCCAGATCAGGTACAGGCCGCCCAGCAGCAGCATGAGGGCGGACACCTCGCCGATGCAGCCGCCCACGTTGCCCACGAAGGCGTCCAGCAGAGAGGCCTCAGGGAGCAGGCCCTTGTGCATAAAGTCGGCGGACAGGGGGGTGGCGCCGGTCACGATGTCGGCGCCGGTGAGGGTGACGGACCCGGAGAGCAGGCCGGCCCACTTGTCGGTGCCGATGCCGGGGACGATCCAGGTGGTCATGGCCACGGGATAGCACAGCATCAGGAAGGCGCGGCCGCCCAGGGCGGGGTTCATGAAGTTCTGTCCCAGGCCGCCGAAGAGCTGCTTGACCACCACGATGGCGAAGAAGTCGCCGATGATGAGCATCCAGTAGGGCAGGGTGGGCGCACACACAAAGGCCAGCAGCACGCCGGTGACGGCGGCGGACAGGTCCTTGTTGGACATGGACTTGTGCATCAGCTTGCGGTAGGCCCACTCGAAGAACTCACAGGCCACCACGGAGATGAGGGTGGCCACCAGGGCCCGGGGCCCGAAGAACACCACGCCCATGACCAGGGCGGGCACCAGAGCGATGAGCACATCCCGCATCAGGTTCTGGGTATCAATGGGGGAGGCCACGTGGGGGGACGAGGCCACCGTCAGATTCAGCTTCTTTTCCTCATTCATGCTTTGGCCGCCTCCTTTGCCGCTTTTTCCTTGGCCGCCAGGTTCCGCAGCTCACCCTTGGTCACCCGGAAGGACTGGACCAGATGGATGCGGGCGGGGCAGATGTAGTTGCAGGAGCCGCACTCGATGCAGTCCAGCACGTTGAGGGCTTCCGCCTCTTTCCACATACCCTTTTCGGCGTACAGGTGCATGTACACGGGGGTCAGGTGCATGGGGCACACGTTGACGCACCGGCCGCAGCGCAGGCAGACCTGCTCCTCCACCACGGGGGCAGCCTCACGCTTGGTGAGGCAGAGCACGGCGTTGGTGCCCTTGATGCAGGTGACGTCCAGGTTGTACTGGGCGATACCCATCATGGGGCCGCCGGTGAGGATGCGCTCCGGCTCCTCCTTGAAGCCCTTGGCCTCGTCGATGAGGGCCTGGAAGGACACGCCCAGAGGCACCAGCAAGTTCTTAGGCTCCTGAATAGCGTCGCCGGTGACGGTGAGGATACGGTGGGTCACGGGCTTGCCCTCCACCACCGCATCATACACGGCGGCGGCGGTGCCCACGTTGAACACGGCGCAGCCCACATGGGCGGGCAGCCCTCCGG
>CASEOA010000041.1 GCA_949289455.1 uncultured Eubacteriales bacterium | reverse complement strand
TACTCCTAAGAAGAGGACCTGCCATAAGGCAGGTCCTCTTTGCAGAGGAGGGTGCCCGGCCGAAGGAAAAGCGTTGTGATCGACAACGAGGAGTAATTCTCCTTTCAAACAGAAAGACCTGCCGTAAGGCAGGTCTTTCTGTTTAGGAGGGATTCCGCCCGAAGGAAAAGCGTTGTGATCGACATCGAAGAGTAATTCTCCTTTCAACCAGAAAGACCTGCCGTAAGGCAGGTCTTTCTGGTTCACATAGTGTTCGCCCGTGGAGCGGAGGTCACACCCATAGCTCCAGGATATAGGTCTCCTGCCAGTGCAGGCCCGCCAGGGCCATAGCCTGGGTAAGGGAACCCTCCGCTTCCACTGGAGCCTTCCAGGCCAGGCCGCAGCCGGCGCTGATCTCTCTCGGCACCGGGATGAGCCGGCCGGGCAGCTGCTGCCGGTGGCAGAACTGCTCCATGCCCATGGCGTCGGTAGTGGTGGAAAACGTGATGACCAGAGCCGGTTTCTTTTCCCGCATGACCGGCATCAGGGACGAACCACCCGGCCGGCGGTGCTCATCTTTTCCACAATATCGTACATGTTGGTGATCCCGCCTACCGCCAGCTGATCGGTGAGGCCAAAATGATTCAGACAGGTGCCGCAGGTGAGAATTTCCACTCCCTGGGCCTCCAGGCTCTTCAGATCCTCCAGAGAGACCGAGCCCTGGGTGGTGAGCTTGGCGCCGCCGTTATAGAACAGGACGGTTTTGGGCAGCACCTCCTGCTGGGTGAGGGCAAAGAGGAAGCTTTTCATCAGGGCGGCCCCCAACTCATCGCTGCCGGTACCCATGCAGGGAGAGGAGATGACCACCACCGTGTCCCCCTTGCTGCCGCCCGGCACCAGGCAGGTCTCCTCGCCGGTCTCCTGGGACGGGACTTCCGTGCCGATCTCCATGACCACCCGGAACTGCTTGTCCCCCAGTTTTTCCGATTTGACGCCGTAGCCGCTGTTATTGGCCAGCCGGGTCAGGTTCTGCACCGCCACTTCATTGTCCACCAGGGTCTCCACCGTGCCGGGCCCGCCCAGCTCCTTGATGGCGTTCTTGGTCTTGACCACCGGAATGGGGCAGGGATCGCCCATGGCATTGACTTGCTTCAGCATGATTTTTTCCTCCTATGGCCGGGGCCGATGGCCGCCGGACGTATCCTTTTCTTTAGTATAGCCGCCGGGAGAGGGAATGTAAAGTTTCGATACAGATTATAGGAAAAATTGATAATGTATGATGGGCTCTGGTGTAGAAGGCGAACTATACCGTTCCCGTTGCTATTTTGTTGAATTTCTGATATGCTATGTTACACCATAAGGACCGATACAGAGAAAGCAGGTGCGCCATGAGCCAGAGCGTCAGCCAAGACCTCCTGCGCTATATGGACCAGTTTGGGGACAGTACAGAGGATTGCTACTTTTACTATGACTGCGCGGAAAATCAAGTGTGGTTTTCCCAAAATGTCCGAGAGGTTGCGGATATTTTTCCTGGGCAGGATGTCACATGCAGTCTGGAGGACTGGCTGGCCGCCGTGGTGCCCATGGATTTGCCCAAGCTGAAGCGGTTGTTTGAGGAGCTGTCCCACGGCGAGACGAGGCAGTTCAACCTAAATTACCGCATCTGGGATCGGAATGGGAATCGGCTGTGGATCAGCAGCAGAGGTCGGGCTTATCCAGGCGAGGATGGCCGTACCGGCTATGTGTTGGGCCGGTTTTCCCGGCAGGCCCAGACGGGATACATCAGCGGTCCTTACCACCATGACGGGCTGATGCAGACCCTGAACCGGTACCGGGCCCAAGGGCTGGATGGATTTTTAGTGGCCATCAGTGTGGACGGCCTGGAGCGCATCAATGTCAAGTGCGGACGAGCCTTCGGAGACGCCGTCATCAAAACTCTGTGGGAGAGCATGACCGCGGCGATCCAAAACGGGGAGCTGGTGTTCCGCACCAGTGGCGACTGCTACTGCGCACTGCTGCCCACGGCCCTCCAGGCTGAAGCGGAGGGCTATTTTGAGAAGGTCCAGGAGACGCTGCGGGATCAATGCACCATCTCCGGCGGGGCGGTTTCCATCCAAACCTACCAGGTGCCGGAGAGCTATGTGCTCCTCCAGTATGCGGAGAGCGCCCTGGACACTGCCAGACTCCGGGGCAAAAACCGCCTATGTTTTTTCTCCCCCCGGGACTATGAGCGGAAGCTGGCCGCAGTGGAGCTTCAGGAGGAACTGGAGGCCGCCGTTCGGGGGGGATTCAAGGGCTTTTCCATCCAGTTTCAGGCCCAGGTGCGGTCGGAAAGCTATGCCCTTCATGGGGCGGAGGCCCTGCTCCGGTTTGACTCTCCCCGGCGAGGTCCCATTCAGCCGGCGGAGTTCATCCCTATTTTGGAGGAAAGCGAGCTGATCTGTCCGGTGGGCATGTGGGTGCTGCGGCAGGGACTGGAGCACTGCCGCCAGTGGCGCATGACCAATCCCCGACTCCACCTCAGTGTGAACATGTCCTATGCCCAGCTCTGCCAGCCGGAGATCCAGTCCGATGTGCTGAGGATTCTGCGGGAGAGCGGCGTGCCGGGCAGTGCCCTCACCATTGAAGTCACCGAGAGCATGGCGCTCAAGGACTATCCCCAGCTCAATACCATTTTCCGGGCCTGGAAGAAGGAGGGAATCCAGGTCTCGGTGGACGATTTCGGAACCGGTTACTCCAGTCTGAGCTGGCTGAAGGAGCTGGCTATAGATGAGATCAAAATTGACCGCTGCTTTGTCAGTGAGATTCAGAACAGTGCATATAACCTGCGGCTGCTGTCCAACCTGATGGAGTTGGCCGACAGCTGTCAGATTCGGGTGTGCTGCGAGGGTGTGGAAAAGTTGGAGGAGCTCTCTGTCCTCAATCGGCTGCGCCCAGCCCTCTACCAGGGCTTCTATTTTGCCAGGCCCTGCACACCGGGGACCTTTGCCCGCAGTATGCTCGGGGGGCGGTTTGCGCCGCCCAATCTGGCAGCGCCTGCCCAGACGGTGGATGCCAGGGATACGCAGACCGTTATGGATGGGCTGGAGCACGATCTGCTGGATGAGACGGAGGAGATCATCAGCATCTGCGACGTCAAGACCTATGAGATCTGCTACCTCAATCCGGCTGCACAGAAAGCTTACGGGGTACGGGACTATCTGGGGCTCAAGTGCCACAAAGTATTCTACGGCCTGGACGCCCCCTGCCCCTGGTGCACCAACGGTGAGCTGCGGCAGGATTCCTTCCACGTCCGGGAGGAGTGGAACGAGTACTGCCGCCGCCATCTGCTGCTGAAGGAAAAAGTTCTGGGCAATTATGGCGGCCGGTTTCGGCTGGGGGTGGCCACCGACATTACCAAGGGGGAGTATGTGAGCCAGAGAACCCAGGAACGGCTGGCCTTTTCCCAAAAAGTGGTGGAGTATGTGGAGGCCCTGTCCAAGCAGCGGGACTTCGGCCATGCGGTACTCCAGGCGCTGGCCGCCGTGGGGGAGTTCTACAAGGCAGACCGGGCCTATCTGTTTGAGCGCAACCCTGTCCGGGAGGATCACTGGGATAATACCTATGAGTGGTGCGACCATCATGTGGCATCCATGCGGGACAGCCTTCAGTGCGTGCCGCCGGAAGGGATGCGGCGGTGGATGGAGCGCTTTGCCAACAATCAATCGGTGGTTATTTATAATTTAGAGGCACTGCGCAAAAACTGGCCGGTAGAATGGGAGGATCTGAGCAAGCAGGGCATCCAGCGGCTGATTGCTGTACCGTTCCGGGAGAAGGGACGGCTGGTGGGCTTTATTGGCGTGGATAATCCCCGGTACTCCATTGAGGACGACGCTCAAATCCGTCTGCTGTCCTATTTTCTGGCTCTGCGGCGGTGGCAGGAGCGGAATGACTGCCAGCCGTAAGAGAATCATACGGATCTGTCTGGGCCGGCCGGGCCCGGGAACAGCGGCGGCAGCCGCCTGTCCCGGGACGGCCGGCCTTCTTTGTGCTTGACACCATCCGGCGGCAGTGGTATTATTCTAAATAAATATTCGGTTAAGACGAATATTTATTATGTCCAACATCTTATGAGGAAAGAGAATGATGATGCGCATGAAAAAGCAAACCTCCCTTGGGCGGCTGCTGTCCCTGCTGACCATGCTGGCGCTGCTGCTGTCCCTGTGCGTGTTCCCGGTCTCTGCCGAGGAACCCTCTGTCCCAGCCGCCCAGTTTTTGAATACCACGGGCGACGGCGGAGAGAATTACATCAGCCTGTGCGACGCACGCACCTTCCAGGCCATGCTCCCGGTGGACATGACCGAGGCCGAAGCCCAGTCCGCTGTGGAAACGGTGGTCTGGTCCCTGGACTATGACGCCCAGGCCGGCTATGTGGACCCGGCGCTTTTCCCCAACCACACCCAGGGCGGCGCCCTGGATACCTGGACCCTGAAGGACGGCACGGGAAACCTGTTCACCGATGTCAAGACCGAGGCGGTGACCCAGGACGGCCAGGTCTATCTGAAGCTGACCTTCTGCAACGACTACTACTATGACCTGTTCGCCGATCTGCCCAACAACCTGCGGGGCTACCAGACCAACGGCGGCACCTATCTGGATCTGTGCGGCTGGTACAACCTGACCGCCACCGCCGCCGACGGCACCGTGCTGGGGGCCGTGGAGGGGGTCAAGATCACCCCCTATGACGACTTCAACACCATGAAGGAGATCTACGAAGGCATCGACGAGATCGTGGCCTACGCCCAGGAGAATACCGACCTCTATGTGGTCCGGGGTTCCATGGGCAAGAGCCAGGGCGACAACGGCCTGGAGAGCCTGGATATGCCCTATCTCATCATCGCCAAGAGCGAGGCGGCGGTGGAGAACTGGCAGAAGCTGAAGGCCCAGGCCGAGAGCGACCCCACCGCCCTGATTGAGCAGATTGAGAACGGCACCCTGGATGAGTTCCAGGTTCCCGTCCTCTTCTCCAACGTCCACGCCAACGAGGTGGCCGCCCCTGACGGCGTGCTGAAGTTCGCCTGGATGCTGGTGGAGGCCGCGGCCAGCCAGGAGGGCACCATCTCCTATGACAACCTGACCGGCTTCACCGAGGAGGGCCAGGCCACTCTGACTGAGCAGCTGGGGCCTGTGGGCCAGGAGGGCAGCATTGCCGTTCCCGACCTGGTGGCAGACACTGCTACCTATCTGGGCTTCATTAAGGCGACGGAGGAAGAGGGCACGGTTTCCCCCTGGACCACCTCCTCCAAGCTGGATCTGGAGAAATACTACAATGTGGAGACCGTCACCGTAGGCATGGACGACCTGCTGGACGACGTGTTCTTCCTCATCGTCCCCGAGGAGAATGTGGAGGGCCGCACCTATGTGACCCGCACCTCCTCCGGCGGCTTTGACCTGAACCGGGACAACTCCTTCCAGACCCAGGCCGAGACCACCAATATGACCCAGTTCATCGCGGAGTGGAATCCGGTCAGCTTCACCGAGTTCCACGGCCAGCACGCGGAGTTCCAGTGCGAGCCCTGTGATCCCCCCCACGAGCCCAACTTTGAGTACGACCTGCTGGCCGAGCACCTGATGACCGGCGGCGAGGCCCTGGGCATTGCCGCTGTGGCCAACAACGACACCTTCAACAGCTACTCCACTCCCCAGCGGGATTACCTGAGCTATACCGGGGAGGTCAATGAGGACGGCTCCTATCAGACCCAGTGGCTGGACCCCTGGGATGATATGTCCACCAGCTATACCCCCCAGTACTCCATGCTCCACGGCACCGTGGCCTACACGGTGGAGCTGCCCAGCCACAATGATGCCGCCACCGATCTGGTGGCCTACGGCGCGTTGGGCCAGAGCGTCTATGTGGCCAACAACAAGGAGAGCTATCTGCTCAACCAGACCAAGATCTTTGAGCGTGGCGTGACCAACGCCAACTCCAACGCCTATGAGCTGGTGGGCCAGTGGTTCACCGACCAGTACGACGTGGAAGGGGCCGAGGCCGACCTGTTCCGCCCTGAGTACGACGGCGAGAATGAGAACGGCAACTTCTATCCCGAGTGCTACATCATCCCTCTGGATGGCGCCAACCAGTCCAACCTCCAGGCTGCCGCCGATATGATGGAATACCTGACCCGCAACGGCGTGAAGGTCAACCTGACGGAGGAAACCTTCACCTATGACGGGGTGGAGTACCCCGCCGGTACCCTGATCGTGTCCATGTACCAGGCCAAGCGGTCCGTGGCCAACGGCGTACTGTATGACGGCACCGTTATCACCGAGTGGCCGGTGCTCTACTCCGAGGGCATTACCGCCTTTAACAAGACCCGGGGCTTTGATATGGCGGTGTGCGCCGAGCCCGCCTCCTATGAGACCATCGCCGCCGCCTGCGGCGACGCCATGGACTATGAGGCCGCCCAGGCCTATGTGGCTGCCCTGACCTCCGCCTTCTCCGGCGTGGAGGACGCCCAGGTGGTGCTGATGAATGCCTCCGAGGACTCCACCGCCGCCGTCAACGCCCTGCTGAAGGCGGGCAAGGCGGTCTCCCTCATTACCGAAGGTCAGTACAAGGGCAGCTTCCTGTGCAGCTATGCCGACTGGCAGACCGTGGCCGGCGACTATCTCCTCACCGGCGTGGGGGTGGAAGAGGCGCCTGCCGCCACCGCCCTTACCAAGGCCCCTGTGGTCTACATCTCCGGCAAGCCCGCCGATAACGACTCCGGCTTTGTGAAGAACACCCTGGTCAGCGGGGCCTATGAGTACAACTACGACCGCCAGTCCATGGAGCTGCTGGGCTTCACTGTCACCGACGACGCCTCCCAGGCCGATCTGATCGTCGGCGCTTCCGCCCTGGACGACCAGGCTCTGGCCGCCGTGAAGAGCGGCACCCCCTACATCGGCTACGGCTCCAAGGCCATGCGCTCCGCCGCGTCCCTCTTTGAGGATGGGGCCCTGGTGCGGGAGTCCGTCAGCTCCAACGCCATGGACGCCCTGGCCTATGTGACCTATCCCACCGAGAGCCTGGTTACCGCCAGCTATGTGACCGAGGGCGACGACATCCTGTACGGCTACGGCGCCGGCTACTTCGCCGCCATCCCCCAGGGCGCCCAGGTACTGGTGCAGCTGGACAGCTCCAAGGAGCTGCTGGAGGGCTTCCTGCCCAGTACCGGCGAGCACTACGCCGACTTCCTGGACGACTCTATCCAGGCCATCGCCTATGAGGGCGCGGGCGCCGACGGGGCCCACCTGAATGTGGTTCTCTTTGCCAACACCCTGACCAACAAGGTCCACCAGCGGGATGAGTTCAACTTCATCTCCAACTTCGCCTGGATGTCCGTCATGGAGGGCGGGGAGGAGACCCTGTATGACGACGTGGCCGCCGACGCCTGGTACGCCGCCGATGTGGCCGCCGTCACCCAGCTGGGCCTGATGAACGGCACCAGCGCCACCACCTTCTCTCCCACTATGGACACCACCCGGGGTATGCTGGTCACCATCCTGGCCCGCTATGCCGGGGTGGACACCTCCGCCAGCGATCCCTGGTACGCCGCCGGCCAGAACTGGGCCGTGTCTGTGGGTGTGTCCGACGGCACCAACATGGAGGGCGGCCTGAACCGGGAGCAGCTGGTCACTATGGCGTGGCGCTACCTGGGCAGCCCCGCCAGCGAGCAGGATCTGAGCGCCTATCCCGATGCGGCCTCTGTCAGCGATTGGGCTGCCGGCGCCATGGCCTGGGCCGTGGAGTCCGGCGTCATCACCGGCAACGGCGCCGGGGAACTGGCTCCCCAGACTGTGGCCTCCCGTGCGGAGCTTGCCACCATCCTGGTGCGGATGCTCAACGTCCTCTCCGCCGAGACCCAGGCGTAACCTCAGCTTCACCATCTCCCGCCGCGGATATTTCCCGGCGGGAGATCTGCTTTTGGGCTTATCCCGCCTGTTCCGCCGGTTTCTGGCCCTGTTGGAGGAGACTATGGGACAGCGCGGCGGAGAACAGGCTTTACAATCCGCCGGAGAGGGGCTATCATGGGGACAAGCATCATCAGGGAGGAATGAAGGTTGAAACATTGTGATTTAAGTACCATTCCGAAAAAGAGCGCATAAGACCACGCCCCCTAAAAGCGGGCGAAAAATGAAGTTATGCTAAAAGCCTAAGCAGTAGTTGGAGCAGTC
>CASEOA010000040.1 GCA_949289455.1 uncultured Eubacteriales bacterium | reverse complement strand
CCGCCGCCGAGCGGGCGGTGGCCAAGGCGGAGGAGCGGCAGTACGAGCTGTCCCTCAAGGCCGAGGAGGTGTCCTCCAACTACCTGGAGCTCCAGAAGGTGTATGAGGAGCAGACGGCCCTGGAGGATGAGATCGCCGCCCTCTATCTCCAGTGGGAGACCCTGGCGGCTGAGTTGGAAGAGGCGAAGGGATGAGAAAGCGGAAACAATACTACAAACCCTACGGCGGCAGGCGTTCCGGCCCCATCTGGCTGCTGAGCCTGCTGGCGGTGGCGTTGATTTTTGTGCTGGGATTCGTGGTGCTGCTGGGGATTGTGCTCTGGGGCGGCCGGGACCAGCTCAATGGCCAGCCTCAGGTGATGGTGATTCTGGGCTGCCAGGCCAATCCGGACGGACCCTCGGTGCTTCTCCGGGACAGGCTGGACGAGGCCCTGGACTATCTGGAGGACCACCCGGACCTGACCATTGTGGTGGCCGGGGGCCAGGGGGACGACGAGGTGCTGAGCGAAGCCCAGTGCATGTACGACTACCTCACTGCCCACGGGGTGGACGGCGCCCAGATCCTGCTGGAGGACCAGTCCCACAACACCTGGGAGAACCTGCGCTACACCAAGGCACTGCTGGCGGAGCAGGAGGTGGAGGCCACCGATATTGTGGTGGTGTCCAACGGGTTCCATCTGGCCCGGGTGCGGATGCTGTGGGACCGGGTGTGGGGCGGAGAAACCACCCTGTCCACCCTGGCGGCCCCCAGTTCCCATCTGCCCTCCCGCCTGAGCATGTACATCCGGGAACCCTTCGCGCTGGTGAAGTCATTTTTCTTTGACAGGTGATAGAATTTGGATATGCAGGACAAACTGAAGGCTCTGGACCTCCGTTTTGCCAACATCCAGGCCCAACTGGGGGCGGGGGAGACCTACGAGGACCCGGCCCTGGTGGCCCGGCTGAACAAGGAACAGCGGGAGCTTGAGCCGCTGGTCACCGCCTACCGGGCCTGGCAGAAGGCGGGGGCGGACCTGGTCGAGGCCGAGTCCCTTCTCTCCGACCCGGAGCTGGGGGAGATGGCCCGGGAGGAATATCAGCAGGCCAAGGAGGACTTGGCCCGGCTGGAGGATGAGATCCGTATTCTGCTCCTGCCCCGGGACCCCAACGACGACAAAAACGTCATCGTGGAGATCCGGGCGGGCGTAGGAGGGGAGGAGGCCGCCCTGTTTGCCCACTCCCTTTTCCGCATGTACTCCATGTACGCCGACAGCCGCCGGTGGGCGGTGGAGGTGGACGCCCTCAATGAAACCGAGTTGGGCGGAGTAAAGGAAATCTGCTTTACTATTCAGGGAGACGGGGCCTACTCCCGACTCAAGTTTGAAAGCGGGGTCCACCGGGTCCAGCGGGTGCCCGAGACCGAGTCCGGCGGGCGCATCCACACCTCCACTGCCACCGTGGCGGTGCTGCCCGAGGTAGACGAGGTGGACTTTGAGCTGAACCCGGCGGACATTGAGATGCAGGTGTTCCGCTCCTCCGGAGCGGGGGGTCAGCATGTGAACAAGACCTCCTCGGCGGTGCGGCTCATCCACAAGCCTACCGGCACGGTGGTGGAGTGCCAGCAGGAGCGGTCCCAGTTCCAGAACCGGGACAAGGCCATGCAGATTCTCCGGTCCCGGCTCTATGAGGAGAAGGTGCGGGAGCAGGAGCAGGCGGTCACCGACCAGCGCCGCAGCCAGGTGGGCACCGGTATGCGTAACGAGCGCATCCGCACCTACAATTTTCCCCAGGGCCGGCTTACCGATCACCGCATCGGTCTGACCCTGTACAAGCTGGAGAACGTGATGAACGGCGACCTGGACGAGATCATCGACGGCCTGGTTACTGCCGATCAGGCAGAGCGGCTGAAACACAGCCAGGATATCTAAGGAGGAACCACCCATGGAACTGATCATCCACTTCAACGCCCTGCCGGAGCACCTGACTCTGGACATGGTGCGGGCCGATCTGGCCGACCTGCTGGAGGACGACGGCTGGCTCACCGGCTCCGGGCCGAACCACCTGGAGCTGGAGCTGGAGGACGAGAAGGTTAACCCCAAGTACGGCATTCTGACCGTAAAGAATTATCTGCAAACCGCTAAATTTGCCCCCGACACCACCATCGAGCTGGCTGGCACGCCGGTGGGCATCTACGAGTAATTGGAGCAGAGGGAGGAAACGCATATGAAAACCGCCATTGGTATCCTGCACATCATCTCCGGCGCCGCCCTGCTGGCGGCGGGCATCCTGACAGTGGCCCAGCCCAAGCACTGCCGCCGCCGCCGGTTCCGCCGGCGCTGAGAAAGAGGGGCGTTTTGTGGACACCCTGCGATTGAATGCCGGCCAGGTGGCGGAGGCGGCGGCCACCCTCCGGCGGGGAGGGCTGCTGGGCATCCCCACCGAGACCGTGTACGGTCTGGGGGCCAACGGCCTGGACCAGGAGGCGGTGGAGCGTATTTTCCAGGCCAAGGGCCGCCCCCAGGACAACCCGCTGATCCTCCACATCCCAACGGCGGACTGGCTGGAGCGGTACTGCGAGGATATCCCCGCCGCCGCCTATGCCCTGGCGGAGCGGTTCTGGCCGGGGCCCCTCACCATGATTTTGAAGCACAAGCCCGTCGTGCCCCGGGCGGTGACCGCCGGGCTGGACACGGTGGGGATGCGCTGTCCGGCCCACCCGGTGTGCCGGGCCATCCTGACCGCCGCCGACCTGCCGGTGGCCGCCCCCTCGGGCAACACCTCCGGCCGGCCTAGCCCCACCAATATGGCCGATATGCTGGAGGACATGGAGGGGAAGATCGACGGTATCGTGGACGGCGGCCCCTGCCAGGTGGGGGTGGAGTCCACCATCATTGACCTGACTGAACAGCCGCCCCGGCTGCTCCGCCCCGGCGGGGTGACCCTGGAGGAGCTGGAGGAGGTGCTGGGCGAGGTGGCGGTGGACCCGGCAGTGACCCGGCTCATGGGGGCGGGGGAGCAGCCCCGGGCCCCCGGCATGAAATACCGCCACTACGCCCCCAAGGCCCCGGTGACGGTGGTGCGGGGAGACCCGGCCGACGGGGCCCGGTACATCCGCCGCCATCTCACCGATGGGGATGGGGTCATCTGCTTCAACGAGTTCGTGCCCCTCTTCGAGGGCCATCCGGTGGAGCCCAGCGGCCCCAAGGACGACCCGGCGGAGCAGGCCCGGCGGGTGTTTGACGCCCTGCGGTACTTCGACGGCACCGACGTGTCCCACATCTGGGCCCAGTGCCCCGATCCGGAGGGCATCGGCCTGGCGGTGTCCAACCGGCTGAACAAGGCCGCCGGATTCCATATCGTGCAGGCGTAACGTCTGGTTTCAGGGCCCGCCGCGGGATACCGCGGTGGGCCCTGAAAAAATATTCTGCTGGGGTGAAAGGATCGGCCCCGCTCCCTCGTATTATGGGTGAGGCCGGCAACGGCCATCCAAGAGATGGAGGGATAACAATGAAAATGATCTGGAAGGGCGCGGTGGTCGCCGCCCTGGTGCTGGCCATCGGGGCCACCACCGCCTTTGCCGCCGGCGGCTGGCATCGCGCCGGCGGGAGCTGGAGCGGCTGCCAGGGGAGCTACTGCCGGTATGTGGACGCCGACGGGGACGGGGTGTGCGACAACCGGGGTTCCAACTGCCGATACATCGATGCCGACGGCGACGGGGTGTGCGATTACTACGGCTCCGGCTGGGGTCATCGCGGCGGCCATCACAGCTGGTAACCAATTCCGGGCTCAGATCAGGGAAGCGAGGTGGAGGATATGCGGGGAGAGGCGGAGACCGATCTGGCCATTCAGCGGTATGGGGACACCATCCGGCGGCTGTGTATGCTCCACTTGAAAAACGAGGCGGACAGCCAGGACATTTTTCAGACCGTGTTTTTGAAGTACCTGCTATACAAGGGGGAGTTTGAGAGCCAGGAGCATGAAAAGGCCTGGTTCATCCGGGTCACCCTCAACGCCTGCAAAGACCTGCTGAAGAGCGTGTTCCGCAGCCGCACCGTCTCGCTGGAGGAGCTGTCCCCTCAGTACGCTGCCGGACTCACCGATGGCGGCCGGGAGGTGTGGGAGGCGGTGCTGGCTCTACCTCCCAAATACCGGGACGTAATCTACCTCCACTACTACGAGGGCTATACCGCCCCTGAGCTCAGTGAGATTTTAGGCCGTAAAGTAAATACCATTTACACAGATTTGACCCGAGCCAGGGCAAGGCTGAAGGAAATGCTGGGAGGCGAGGCGGATGGATGAACGGCTGAAGGAGGCATTTGGCCAGTTCCAGGCGGAAGAGCGCCTGAAAGCGGACACCAGGGCCTACCTGAACCAGGTCAGAACCCGCAAGTCCAGGCCCGCCCCCCGGTACTGGCTGGCGGCGGCCCTGGCCTGCCTGGCGCTGCTGGCGGCGGGTATTGGTGGATACCAATTCTACTTTACACCCACCACCGTCCTCAGCATCGACATCAACCCCTCCCTGGAGCTGGGGGTGAACCGGTTCGACAAGGTGGTTACCGTCCAGGGGTATAACGAGGACGGCAAGGCCCTGGCGGACAGCCTGGATTTGAAGCTGTTGGACTATCAGGTGGCCCTGGAGGTTCTGATGGAGTGTGAGAGCATTGCCGATCGGCTGGCCCAGGGGCAGCTGCTGTCCATCACGGTGGTGGGGGAGGACCAGACCCAGAGTGACCGGCTGCTGGCGGGGGCGGAGGCCTGCACCGCCGGAAGGGAGAATGTGCGCTGCGGCCACGGTGACCCGGAGGTTTTGGAGGAGGCACACCACGCCGGGCTGTCCATGGGCAAGTACCAGGCCTATCTGGAGCTCCAGGCCCTGGACCCCACCGTCACGCCGGAAGATGTGGCGGGGCTGACCATGCGGGAGATCCGGGACTGGATTGACCGCCTGGAGGCCGGCAAGCCCGTGCCCACTCCCGGGGGTCAGGGGAACGGCCATGGTCACCATTACCATGGCGGAGGATAATGGCGTTTCCCCGGATATCGGCCCAGAAACTGCCGGACAAAGAGATGCAAAAGGGACTGCTGCGTGGTTGCAGCAGTCCCTTTTGCTGTCTGTAGCGGTCAAACCTCCGCGGGTTGGCTGACGGCGGAGCGGCGCACCGCATTATCCTGGAAACGGAAAATGCGGGGATGGTGGCGGGATTGGGTATACTCAAACAGGACTCCCTGGCTGTTGTACACCTGGTTGGTCACCACCGCCACGCAGTTGTAGGGGGCCAGGTCGATCCATTGGTTGTCCTGTTGGGTAGCCATCTCCACCGTCAGGGTGCGCTTGCTGGTGACGATGGTCATGCCCAGCTCCTCCTCCAGATAGCGGTACAGCGAGCCTCCGGCAATCTCCGCCGTCAGGCCGGGCATACAGTCCACCCGCAGGTAGCTCAGGTTGAGGATGATGGGCTCCTTCTCCAGGTCGTGAATCCGGCACAGGGAGAACAGCTCGGTCCCCTCGGCAAAACCGGTCTGGCGGGCGATGGCCTGGTCCGCCGTGCAGCGGGAGAAGGAGACCACCCGGGTGCTGCTGTGCTGGCCGGTGCGCCGGGCAGTCTCCCGGAAGGACTCGATGGTGCCCATGGTGTAGGAGGACTGCTCAATGGGCTGGAAGATGCTGCACACCCCCAGACCCTGGTGGGTCTGGACGTAGCCGTCCCGCACCAGCTCGGAGATGGCCCGGCGCACCGTGTTGCGTGAGCAGGAAAACTCCTGGATCAGGGTGTTCTCCGAGGGTAACATCTGGCCCACCGGATAGCTGCCCGACTCCACCCGGGCTTTCAGCACGGCATAGATCTCCATAAACTTTTGACGGGGCATGGTCATCCCACCTTGTTTAAACAACTCGGAATTAGCTTACTATACCACGCCGACATGTGGATGTCAATGGATTTCCAGCGGGAAGGACCGAATCGGAGAGGTGCCCAAAAAGAAGCCGAAATCTTTATCCATTTTCCAGAGTTGACTTGTTTAAACAAGTGTAGTATTGTGTATTCATCACAAAGCAGCCGGGGTCAGCCCCCGGAAAACAGGAAAAATACACCGATAAAGGAGAATGTTCATGTCCAAGTATCAAGCGGACGTACAGGCCCTGCTCCAGTACGTCGGCGGCAAGGAGAACATCCGGGCGGTATCCCACTGCATGACCCGGATGCGGTTTGTGCTGGTGGAGCCAGACAAGGCGGACACCGCCCGGATCGAGGCCATCCCCGCCGTCAAGGGCACTTTCACCCAGGCCGGCCAGTTCCAGGTGATCATTGGCAACGACGTGGCCGTCTTTTATAATGAGTTCACCGCCTATGCCGGCATCGAAGGGGTGAGCAAGGACGCGGTGAAGGCCGCTGCCAAGACCAACCAGTCTCTGATTCAGCGGGTGGTGGGCACGCTGGGGGAGATTTTCGCCCCCATCATCCCCGCCCTCATCTGCGGCGGCCTGATCCTGGGCTTCCGCAATATCATCGGCGAGATCAATTTCTTTGCGGGCGGTACCATGAGCCTGTCCGACGTGTCCCAGTTCTGGGCGGGGGTGTACAACTTCCTGTGGCTCATCGGGGAGGCGGTGTTCCACATGCTGCCGGTGGGTATCGTGTGGTCCATCACCAAGAAGATGGGCACCACCCAGATCCTGGGCATTATCCTGGGCCTGACCCTGGTGTCCCCCCAGCTGCTCAACGGCTTTTCGGTGGCAACCGCCGAGCAGATCCCCGTGTGGGATTTCGGCTTTGCCCAGGTCCAGATGATCGGCTATCAGGGCCAGGTCATCGCCGCCATGCTGGCGGGCTTTGTGCTGGTGTACCTGGAAAAGTTCTTCAAAAAGATCTGCCCCGAAGTGGTGAGCATGATCGTGGTGCCCTTCCTGTCCCTGGTGCCCGCCGTCATCGTGGCCCACACCGTGGTGGGCCCCATCGGCTGGAAGATCGGCGACGCCATCGCCAGTGTGGTGTATCTGGGCCTGACCTCCAACGTCCGCTGGCTGTTCGCCGCCCTCTTCGGCCTGCTGTACGCCCCCATCGTCATGACCGGCCTGCACCACATGACCAACGCCATCGACAGCCAGCTGGTCAACCTGTATGAGGGCACCATCCTCTGGCCCATGATCGCCCTGTCCAACATTGCCCAGGGCTCCGCCGTACTTGCCATGTCGGTGCTACAGAAGAAGAACCAGCGGGCCCAGCAGGTGAACATCCCCGCCTGCATCTCCTGCTACCTGGGGGTCACCGAGCCCGCCCTCTTCGGCGTCAATATGAAGTACGGCTTCCCCCTGGTGTGCGGCATGATTGGCTCCTCGGTGGCCGCCGTCATCTCCATCGGCACCGGCGTGGAGGCCTACTCTATCGGGGTGGGGGGCCTGCCCGGCATCCTGTCCATCAAGCCCCAGTTCTGGGTCACCTTCCTGCTGGCCATGGCTGCCGCCATTGTTATCCCGTTCCTTCTGACCTTTGTGGTGGGCAAGCGCAAGCTGGACACCGCCGCCCTCCAGGGGGAGGGCCAGCCGGAGGAGGAGCCCCAGCCCGTCCCCGCCGCCGACGACGGGGAGATCAAGTCCCCCATCACCGGCAAAATCATCCCCCTGGAGGAGATTCCGGACCAGGTGTTCTCCCAGGGCGTTCTGGGGGAGGGGGTGGGCATCCAGCCCGCCGGAACGGAAGTGCTGGCCCCCGCAGACGGCACCATCTGCTCCGTCATGGAGGACAGCAAGCACGCCTGCGGCATCCAGCTGGACAACGGGGTGGAGCTGCTCATCCACGTGGGCATGGATACCGTAGCCATGAACGGCGAGGGCTTCCAGCTCCATGTCCACGAGGGGGACCGGGTACGCCTGGGGGACAGGCTCATCACCTTTGACCCGGAGAAGATTCGCCAGGCCGGCCACCCCACCACCACCGCCTTTGTGGTCACCGAGCCCGGGGACTTTACCTTCACGTTCCAGTCCGGCCTGGAGGCGGTGGCCGGTGAGACCACGATCATCACCTGTCAGTGAGGTGTCGTTATGAGAGATTTTCAGCACAGCGTCGTCTATCAGATCTACCCCAAGTCCTTTCTGGACACCAACGGGGACGGCCTGGGGGATCTCCCCGGTGTGATCCAAAAGCTGGACTACCTCCAGGAGCTGGGGGTGGACTACATCTGGCTGACCCCCTTCTTCCTGTCCCCCCAGAACGACAACGGCTACGACGTGGCCGACTACCGGGCCATTGACCCACGGTACGGCACCATGGCCGACTTTGAGGAACTGGTGGCCCAGGCCGCCCGGCGCGGCATCGGGGTCATGCTGGACATGGTGTTCAACCACACCTCCACAGAGCACCAGTGGTTCCAGAAGGCCCTGGCGGGGGACGAGACCTATCAGAACTACTACATCTTCCGCCCTGGCAAGGCCGACGGCACCCCGCCCACCAACTGGGAGAGCAAGTTCGGCGGCAGCGCCTGGGAATATGTGCCCCAGCTGGGGCAATACTACCTCCATCTGTTTGACCGGACCCAGGCCGACCTGAACTGGGAAAATCCCGCCGTCCGCCGGGAGGTCCAGGACATTGTCCGCTTCTGGATGCACAAGGGAGTGAAGGGCTTCCGGTTCGACGTGGTCAATCTCATCAGCAAGGGGGAGTATGCCGACGACCTCCAGGGGGACGGCCGCCGGTTCTACACCGACGGCCCCCGGATTCACGAGTTCCTCCGGGAGCTGAACCTGCAGAGCTTCGGCCAGGACCCGGAGATTGTGACGGTGGGCGAGATGTCCTCCACCTCCATGGAGAACTGCTTCCGGTACGCCGGGGCGGACGGCAGGGAGCTGTCCATGGTGTTCTCCTTCCACCATTTGAAGGTGGACTTCATGGGCAACGACAAGTGGGTGCTGGTGCCCACCGATTTCGGCAAGCTGAAGGACATCCTCTTCTCCTGGCAGGAGGGCATGGCGGCCCACGGGGCCTGGAACGCGGTGTTCTGGTGCAACCACGACCAGCCCCGGGTGGTCTCCCGGTTTGGGGACGAAGGGAAGTACTGGAAGCAGTCGGCCAAAATGCTGGCCAACATCGTCCACGCCATGCGGGGCACCCCCTACGTCTACCAGGGAGAGGAGCTGGGCATGACCAACGCTAACTTTACCCGGCTGGAGCAGTACCGGGACGTGGAGAGCCTGAACCACTTCCGCATCCTCCGGGACAAGGGTATGAGCGAGGAGAGCGTGTACAACATCCTGAAGGTCCACTCCCGAGATAACAGCCGCACGCCCATGCAGTGGGAGGGGAGCCCCAACGGTGGGTTCACCACCGGGGAGCCCTGGATCTCGGTGAACCCCAATACGGCAGAGATCAACGCCGCCGCCCAGGTGGGGGACCCGGACTCCGTTTTCGCCCACTACCAGGCCCTGATCCGGCTGCGGAAGGAGCACGACGTCATCGCCCTGGGGGAGTTTGCCCCCCTGACTCCGGAGCACCCGGCGGTACTGGCCTACCGGCGCACCTATCTGGGGGAGAGTCTGGTGTGCGTGAACAATTTCTACCCCAAGGAAGCCCGGTGGGACTGCCCGGTGAACCTGGAGGGATACCGGGTGCTGCTGTCCAACTATCCCGACAGTACCCCCGCCCAGAGCTGGACCCTGCGGCCCTATGAGTCCGTCTTGCTGCTGAAAGCATAAAAAACAACATAAGGAGTGTTGATTATGAAGTCGTTTACCTACACCATCACCGATCCTGTGGGCATCCACGCCCGTCCCGCCGGCCTGCTGGTCAAGGCTGCCAAGGCCTTCGCCGGCACCGAGATCACCGTGTCCAAGGGGGAGAAGACCGCCAAGAGCACCCAGCTGATGAAGCTGATGAGCCTGGGAGTGAAGGGTGGCGACCAGGTGGTGGTGGCTGCCGAGGGCCCCGCCGAGGCGGAGGCCATTGCCGCCATGGAGCAGTTTTTCCGGGACAACCTGTAAGGCGGTCCGGACAGAGAGGGCACAAATATGAAGGTACTACAAGGACAAGGGGTCTCCAAAGGCATCCAGCGGGGCGTCATCTACTTCTACAGCCGCCGGCAGGCGGCGGTGGAGCCTCGGCAGACCGCGGACGTGGCCGGGGAGCGGGAGAAGCTGAACCAGGCCAGGGAGCAGGCCGGCGCCCAGCTGCTGGAGATGGCCGAGCTGGCCCGGGCCCAGGCGGGGGAGTCCGCCGCCCTGCTCTTTGAGACCCACGCCATGTTTCTGGAGGACGAGGATTACACCGGGGCCATGGACGAGCTGGTGGAGGAGGGCTACAACGCCGAATACGCCGTCCAGCAGGCGGGGGAGCAGTTCTCTGCCATGCTGGCGGAGATGGACGACCCCTATATGCAGGCCCGGGCCGTGGATGTAAAGGACGTGACCAGCCGGCTGCTGAACATCCTCCTGGGCGTGGCGGAGGGAGGCATTGACTCGGACCGGCCGGTGATCCTGGCCGCCGACGATCTGGCCCCGTCCGAGACCATCCAGCTGGACAAGAGCAAGATCCTGGCCATTGCCACCCAGCGGGGCTCGGGCAACAGCCATACCGCCATTCTGGCCCGCACCATGGGCATTCCCGCCGTGTGCGGCCTGGGGGCCGCCCTCAATGAGAGCTGCCACGGCAAAGAGGCCTATATCGTGGGGGAGACCGGCCAGGTGATTTTCGAGCCCGACCCGGAGACTCTCCAGGGTCTGGAGGCCCGGCAGGCCCAGCAGGAGGAGCGGCAGGAGCTGATGCGCTCCATGGTGGGCCAGGAGGACGTGACCCTGGACGGCAAGCACATCAAGCTCTACTGCAACATCGGCTCTCCCGAGGATGTGGACGCTGTGTTGGCCAACGACGGCCAGGGCATCGGTCTGTTCCGGTCGGAATTCCTCTACCTGGCCGCCAGCGACTACCCCGACGAGGAGGCCCAGTTCCAGGCCTACAAGGCGGTGGCCGCCGCCATGAACGGCAAGCGGGTCATCATCCGCACCCTGGACATCGGGGCCGACAAACAGGTGGACTATTTTGACCTGCACAAGGAGGAAAACCCGGCCATGGGCCTGCGGGCCATCCGGATCTGCCTGAACCGGCCGGAGGTATTTCGGACCCAGCTGCGGGCCCTCTACCGGGCCTCCGCCTACGGCAAGGTGGCCATTATGTTCCCCATGATCACCTCCGTGTGGGAGGTGAAGGAGTGCCGCCGGGCCTGCCAGAAGGTGATGGAGGAGCTCACCGATGAGGGGGTCCCCTTCAACCGGGACACTGAGCTGGGCATCATGATCGAGACCCCCGCCGCCGTGTTCATGGCCCCCGAGCTGGCCCGGCTGGTGGACTTCTTCTCGGTGGGTACCAACGATCTGACCCAGTATACCCTGGCCTGTGACCGTCAGTGCAACGATCTGGGCAAGTTCTACGATCCCCACCATCCCGCCGTGCTGCGGGCCCTGAAGATGGCGGCTGACGCCGCCCATGAGGCAGGTATCTGGATTGGCATCTGCGGGGAGCTGGGGGCCGACCAGAGCCTGCTGTCCACTTTCCTGGCCATGGGCATCGACGAGCTCAGCGTTTCTCCCACCGCTGTACTCCCGCTCCGGGCAGCCATCCGCCAGAGCATCGCCGCCCAGGGCAACTTGGAGCTGCTGGAGTCATAAAACAAACATGGACTGCCGCATGCACGCGGCAGTCCATGTTGCGTTTCTGTAAGGGATCAGCTGTTGTCCCGATGGAAGAGCCGGTGGAAAAAGCCGGGGCGCTTCTCCTGGGGCGGCGGGGCGCTGGCGGCCTGAAGGGCCTCCTGAAAAGCCCGGTCCATCAGGGCCTGCTGGGCGTTGAGGGCGGGAGCCCCTTCGGCCCGGCGGATGGGAGCGTAGCTGCCGTCGGAGGCCATCTCTCTGGCCTTCACGTTGTCGTTCTGGAAGCAGGTGATATAGCTCCAGATCTGGCGGCGCACCTGGGGGTCCAGCACCGGGCAGGCGATTTCCACCCGCCGCTCGGTGTTGCGGGTCATAAGATCCGCCGAGCCGATATAGAGCCGGGCGTCCTCCCCCGCGCCAAAGGCGTAAATCCGGGGGTGCTCCAGGTAGCGGCCCACAATGGAGAATACCCGGATGTGGTCGGTGAGCCCGAGCACCCCCGGCCGCAGGCAGCAGATGCCCCGGACGTTCAGGGTCACCGGCACCCCGGCCTGGCTGGCCTGGGCCAGCTTGTCGATGAGATCCCGGTCAGTGACCGAGTTGACCTTGAAAAAGATGCGGGCGGGCTTGCCCTGGCGGGCCTTTTCGATTTCTCCGTCGATGAGGTCCAGCACCTTGTTTTTCAAGCCATAGGGGGCCACCAGCAGCTGCTGATACTCCCCGTGGAGGTTGGAGGTGGACATGTTCTGGAAGAAGGCCGCCCCGTCCGCCCCGATGGCCGGGTTGGCGGTCATCAGGCAGAAATCGGTGTACAGCTTGGCGGTCTTTTCGTTGTAGTTGCCGGTGCCGATCTGGGTAATGTACTGGATACGGCCCCGTTCCTGCCGGGTGATGAGGCAGATCTTGGAATGCACCTTGAAGTAGTCAAAGCCGTAGAGGATGGTGCACCCCGCCTCCTCCAGCCGCTGGGCCCAGGCGATATTGTTCTGCTCGTCGAACCGGGCCCGCAGCTCCATGAGCACCGTCACGTCCTTGCCGTTCTCGGCGGCGGCGGCCAGGTACTCCACCAGCTTGGCGGTGGAGGCCAGGCGGTAAATGGTGATCTTGATGGAGAGCACCGCTGGATCGTTGGCGGCCTCCCGCACCAGCTGGAGGAAGGGCTCCATGGTGTGGTAGGGGTAGAAGAGCAGGGCGTCCTGCCGGAGGATCTGGGGGATGAGCTTTTCCCCCTTCACCAGCCCGGCGGGCCACTGGGGGGTATAGGGGGGATAGCACAGGGCGGCGGCGCTCTCCTGGGGCAGCTTGCCCTCCAGGGAGTAGACATAATTCATAATCAGGGGGCTTTTGCACTTGAAAACCTGCTCGCTGGTCAGGTTCAGCCGCTGGCACAGGTATTGCTGCAAGTCCGCCGAGGCGTCCCCCTGGATCTCCAGCCGCACGGGAGCCAGACGGGCCCGCTTTTTCAGCACCTTCTGCATGTGGGCCCTAAAATCCTCGCCCACGTCATAGTCCTCGTCCTCGGGGCTGATGTCGGCGTTGCGGGTGACGGTGATGACACACTTCTCCTCAATCTGATACTGCTCGAACAGCTTGTCGGCGTAGGAGAGCACCACCTGCTCGGTGAGCAGGTACCGCAGCCCCCGTTCCTCCAGCTGGAGATAGGGGGGCAGGGCTTTGGGGATGGGGACCAGGCCGAAGCACCGGCTGTTTCCCAGCTTTAGGGTGAGGGCGATGGTCAGACTGTTGGAGGGCAGGTGGGGGAAGGGGTGGTGGCTGTCCACTACCATGGGGGAGAGAACCGGGGTTACATAATCCCTAAACCACCGCTCCACCTGCTTGCGCTCCTTGCCGTCCAGCTCGCTGGGGGCCAGGTTGCAGATGTTGCAGGTGCGAAGCCGTTTTTCCAGCTGGGAGACGATTTTGTCCTTCTGCTTGTACAGCCCGGGCACCACTTTGAAGATGGCCTGGAGCTGTTGGTTGGGGGTGAGGCCGCTCTTGCTGTCCACGTGGGTCTGTTTGGACAGGGTCATGTCGGTGATGGAGCCCACCCGGATCATGAAGAACTCGTCCAGGTTGCTGGTAAAAATAGCGGCGAATTTCAGACGCTCGAACAGGGGGACGGTCTCATCCTGGGCCTCCTCCAGTACCCGCTCGTTGAAGCGGAGCCAGGACAGCTCCCGCTCCTGGGTATATCTGGTATCTATCTGATTAGACATATTGGTTTCCTCCTATCACCCGCTGGAGCAGATAGCCCTCCCGCACGCCGCAGGCGCTCACCGACACGGTCTCCACCTGATAGGCGTTGAGAATGCCGGTGAGGATGGCCAGGCCGGGCAGAATGGTGTGCACCCGGTCGGGCACCGACCGGAGGATCTGCCGCAGGGTACTCTGATCCCCTTTTTTCAGGTCCTTGTACAGCTGGTGGATTTCCCCGGCGGGGATGAGCCTGTTGTCCGGGTCGGCGCCGGACAGGTCGTTGCACAGCTTGGCGGCCGCCCGGAAGGTGCCCCCCACGCCGGTGAGGTGAGTGCAGGTCAGCCCGGTGGCGTGGGCTTTCCCCAACTCCTCCTTCACCTGGGCCTTTATAGCCTTCCGCTCCTCCTTGGAGGGGAAAAGGCCGGAGACGTATTTGGTGAACAGGGACAAGGAGCCCATGGGCAGGGAGCAGCCCCAGGAGATACACCCGTTTTGGTAGGCCACCAGCTCGGTGGAGCCGCCGCCCACGTCGGCCAGCAGGCCGCTGTCCGGGGCGCCGCCTCCCACGGTGGCCCCCAGGAAGGAGAAGGCGGCCTCGTCCGCCCCGGAGAGCACTTCCACCTTCAGCCCTGTTACCGCCTGGATGGTGTCCAGGGCTTCCTCGGTGTTGACGATGTTGCGCAGGGAGGCGGTGCCGAACACATACAGCCGGTCGATGGAGAAGTTGGCCAGCAGGGCCTTGAACCCGGCCAGCACCCGGCAGGCCACCAGGATGCCGCTGTCGGACAGCACCCCGTTTTTGATATAGCCCGCCAGGCCGGCCATCTCTTTTTTGTTCATCAGCAGCTTGAAGTTCCGCCCTTCCCACTGGTAAATGGACAGGCGGATGGTGTTGGAGCCCACGTCTACAATCCCACACTGATTCATAAGCAGATCCCCTCTTTCCTCTCTAGTTTACGACATGGGGGATGAATTATCAATGGACTTTACAGAAGATTTACGGGCCGCGTCCACCTCCCGCCCGGCGGCGATGACGGCGATGCCGTCCCCCAGGGTGGTGAAGAAGGCTGCCATCAGATTGATCTCCTCCTGGGAACGGCCCCGGGTGAGCTGGACGGCGGCCAGAGCGGCTACCGCCAGCATGGCCTCGCCGGTGGAGCCGGATGGGGTATTCATGGCCTCAACTCCCTTCCCTCCATTGTATGGCGGAAGAAAATCCGGGTTGACGGCGGGACGGCGTCCGGGTAGAATGGAGGGATGAAAGGAGGGGATACCATGAATATGCCTCTCGTGTTGATGTATGGCCTGGACAGCCCCAAGGGGGCAAAGATCCGGCGGATGTGCCTCCCGCTGGGGGTACGGACCCGGCTGGTGCGCCAGGAGGAATACGGTCTGACCCTGGGGGAGCTGGCGGAGGGCAAGGCCCCCGAGACTCCCTGGCAGGGGGAAGACTTTACCGAAGAGATGCTGGTGCTGGTCAATTTCCCCGGGCCCCTGCTGGACAAGTTCCTCCAGGGCTTCCGCCGGAACAAGATCCCGCCGGTGAGTCTGAAGGCGGTGCTCACCCCCACCAACCGGAGCTGGGACTCCGCCGCCCTCCACGCCGAGTTGTGCCGGGAGCGGCAGGCCATCCGGGAGGGCCAGGCGGCCCACACCCAGCGCCAGGAGTAAAGGGGAGAGAGTTTTGCACAACGAGCTGACCAAAAAGGACCTCCAGATGATGCGGGAGGAGCTGGACCACCGGCGCATCCACCTGCGCCCTCAGCTGCTGGAGGCGGTGAAGGAGGCCAGGGCCTTCGGGGACCTGAGCGAAAATTTTGAGTACAAGGCGGCCAAGCAGGAGAAAAACCGCAACGAGAGCCGTATCCGCTATCTGGAGAACATGATCCGCACCGCCAAGGTGCTGCCTGACCAGCCCAAGGGGGAGGGGGTGGCCCTCTACGACAAGGTGACCGTCTTTCTGGAGGACGAGGGGGACACAGAGACCTACCAGGTGGTGACCACCATGCGGCAGGACGCCCTCCATGGCCGCATCAGCAAGGAGTCCCCCATGGGGAAGGCGCTGCTGGGCCGCAAGGTGGGGGAGACCTTCCATATCCAGGTCAATGACAGCTACGGTTACGATGCCAAGGTGCTTGCCATCGAGAAGGGGGAGGACGACGGCTCCGCTCCCCTCACCGGATTCTGAGAAAACTGTCCGCGAAAAATGCCGCCCTGTCCTCAGACAGGGCGGCATTTTCTGCATCCTCAGGCGTCGGTCCTGGTGAAGGAATCCAGCAGCATCCGGGCGCCGTGACGGAGGTAGTCCTCCCGGGAGATGCCCAGGCTGCGCTGGATGAAGGATTCCCGGAGCTCGGCGGTGTGGATGATGCCGGAGAAGGCGGACCAGAACAGCAATACGGTCTCGGCGGGGGGAAGGTGGGTGCGGACCGCGCCGGCTTCCACGCCCCGCATGAGGAATCCGGTCAGTTCCTGTTCGATCTCGTCGCTGACCCGTCTGATATCGGAGATGCCCTTCTGGAGGGTGTCGTTCTGCTGGGACAGGGGGAGGGAGCCGGTGGCGGCATCATAGGCGGTGGGATTCTCGTCATAGAAGCGGACAATGGCCTGGCAGACGGCGTCGTAGGCCTGGAACCAGTCGCTCTGGCTCTCAATGGCCTCGTGGAGCTTCCGCTTCAGCAGCACCATCCCGCTGAGGAGGATGGCGTTGATGATCTCCTCCTTGCTCTGAAAGTAGACATACAAAGTGGCCTTGCTGTATTCCGCCTCCCGGGCGATGTCGTCCATGGTGGTTTTTTCGGTGCCCTTCTCGGCGAAAAGCCGCTCGGCCGCAGCCAGAATTGAGCCCCGGTGGAACTCCGTCAGCGCCTGTTTTTTGCTCATCGTACTTCCAACCTTTCCTTACCCAGAGATTTCTATACTAGAAGTTTAGAAAATGATATCATTATTTTGGTATAATTGCAAGAGCTTTTGGGAATTTTCAGATATATTCATATTTTTTTGAGTATCAAAATAAATTTTTTCATAATTCATCCATTTTTTGAATGACGACAAAAAAGCCCTTGCATTTCCATCCGGCCCATGCTATAATATCCGAGTCAGCCAAAGTGCAGGTATAGTTCAGTGGTAGAACGTCAGCTTCCCAAGCTGAATATGAGGGTTCGATTCCCTTTACCTGCTCCACGAAAAAAACCTGAAAGCCTTGATGTTTCAAGGCTTTCAGGTTTTTTTTATGAAATTTAGGAAATTTCTTTGCCTGAGTCAGTCCAGGCTGTTCGGCGGAGCGGCCCGGCAGACCGAGGGATAGAAAAAACGGGCCATCTCCTCAGGGGTCACCGGGTCCCGCTTCAGCAGCCACTCGATGGCGGTGTTAAACAGGGCCCCGATGTACATATAGAGGTGGTATTTCTCGATGGAGGAGGAGGGCATGTTCCCCTCCACGCTCTCATGGAACCGGTTGAGCTCCTCCAAAAACACCGAGATGAAGCCGGAATGGTACAGGTCCAGGATGTAGCTGCGGTAGGCGTGGAAGTAGCGGAAGCTGAGCAGCACATTTTCATAGGAATACACCCCGTTGGGGCCGGTGGTCATCCGGGTGCGGAATTCCTCCAGCACGTCCCGGATCAGGGTGACCAGCACGTCCTCCTTGGAGCAGTAGTTGCGGTAAAAGGAGGCCCGGGCCACCCCGGCCCCCGCCACCAGCTCGGTGACGGTGATCTCCGACAGGCTCTTGCTCTGCATCAGGGCAAAGAGGGTTTTGGTAATTTCCCGCTTGACCCGGAGGTTGGCTTCCTTCCGCTTGTCCATGGCCGGGCTCCTTTCTCCGGACCTGAGACATAAGAGGTCAAATTGTCTCAGTGCCGGTCATTGCTATGGCGGCGGCAATGTGATACACTTGTCTCGTATTGTATCAGGATTTTTGGGGCTGTCAATGGGAACCTTGCCGGTGACTGGTTGACAGGCCCCGGGAAAGGTGGCTGTCAGATGAGTAAAGTGGCGATTGCGACCGATTCAAACAGCGGCATGACCGGAAAGGGACCGGGAGAGAAGGGCGTCTATATCCTGCCCATGCCGGTGAATGTGGAGGAAAAGACCTACCTGGAGGGGGCCCACATCACCCATGCCCAGCTGTACAAGGCCATGAAGCTGCATAAACGGATTTCCTCCTCTCAGCCCTCTCCCGGACAGCTGGTGGCCTTCTGGGACGACATTCTGGCGGAGGGCTATGACCAGGTGGTCTACATCCCCATGTCCAGCGGGCTGAGCAATTCCTGCTCCACCGCCATCCAGTTCGCCCAGGCCTACGAGGGCAAAATCCAGGTGGTGGACAACCACCGTATTTCGGTGACCCAGGCGGCCTCGGTTCTCAGCGCCAAGCGGATGGCCCAGCGTGGGGCCGATACCCGGGAGATCAAGGCCCGGCTGGAGGAGCTGGCCTATGACGCCAGCATCTATATCGCGGTGGACTCCATGGAGTATCTGAAAAAGGGGGGACGGGTCACCCCTGCCGCCGCCGCCTTTGCCTCAGTGCTCAACCTGAAACCGGTGCTTACCATCCAGGGGGACAAGCTGGACGTCCACGCCAAGGTCCGGGGGATGCGGCAGGCGGAGCGGAAGATGATCGAGGCCGTGAAGCAGGATCTCCAGACCCGCTTTGCCCACCTGCCCAAAGAGGAGCTGCTGGTGGGCACCGCCGGCACCTTTGAGACGGAGGAGATGGCCAAGCGGTGGCAGGAGCTGGTGCAGGCGGAATTCCCGGACTTTTCCGTGGTGTACGCCCGGTTGCCATGCAGTATTGCCAGCCATGTGGGGGTAAACGCCGCCGGCGCCGGCATCGTGCGCTGGGAGGCCATCTGACCGGCCAGGAAAAATTTTTCGATTTACTGTGCAAAAGCCCCTGAAGTATGGTATACTGCACTCAGACCAATACAGCATAGTACGGGCCCTCCCTGGGCCCTGGGGAGGGTACGGTATGGAAGAGAGACTGTTCAGCAACGCCAACATCCTGTCCTGGCTGCAATATTTTGCACAGAACATGGACGTGGACCTGGAAAAGGTAAAAATTCTGGATATCACCCGAAAGAATAAGAACCTGATCCCCATGGTGGAGTCCCACCGGGCGGTGTTGGTGTTTACCGAGGCGGGCCACGCCGATATCTTTTACCGCATGTGGGATGCCGGTCTGGGGGAGTGCGAGGTGTGGTATAATGAGGGCTCCGACCCCTCCGGCCCCATCCTCCACAAGCCCCTGAAGGACATGATCAACCGGGGCATCAACGCCTCGGCGGGGATGCTCATTCTCAACCCCAACGCCCGCTCCACCTATAAAATCGGCATGGACAACTCCCACTTCTCCCGGGGGTCTATCCACTATGTGGGCAGCGAGATCCGCTCGGTGATCCTCAACAAGATGCACGCAGACCTGACCGACAACCTGTGCGTCATCAGCGGGGCCTCCATCGCCGTGGAGGCCGCCATCATCGCCGGGGAGGGTACCGTCATCGCCGTGGAGTACAGCGGCGCCGACCGGCGCACCATGGAGGAGAACGCCAACCAGTTCGGCCTGAACAACATCGTCATCATCGACCACGTGGACGATGAGACCATGAAGGGCCTGCCGGTGCCCAGCCTCACCATGCTGGTGGCCTCCGCCAGCATGGAGCAGGAGCTGCAATGTCTGCTGCGGCTCAACCCCCACATGGAATTTGTGATCTACACCCTGGATTTCCGCTGCGCCGCCACCATTCCCGACCTCTTTGAGTCCCTGGGCATCCGGGAGACCGAGGTGATCCAGATCGCCGTGTCCAAGCTGTCCGGGAAGAACACCTTCCACCAGGAGCCCGCCCCCTGGATTATCACAGGCCGGGCTTGACATTTGGCGGTGTTTGGAGTATGATGTTTAACAATCTATCGTTTTAATGCGCGAAAGACTATGAGGGAGACAGTAGGGCCTGACGGAAGATTTCAGAGAGCCGGCGGTTGGTGGAAAGCCGGTATCGGTACGGCCTGCCCGAAGATCACTCCGGAGTCCCAGCCCCAAACGGCACATGCCGCGGTAGGCGCTGGCGGGCCTCCCCGTTATCGGAGGAGCGTATGGTGGTACGCGTAACTGGGTGGTACAGCGATGTGCTTTTACGGCGCTCGTCCCGTTTACGGGATGAGCGCCTTTTTTACTTGTAGGGAGGAATGAACCATGAGCAGCACCATGACTGAAATCCGCTGGCACGGGCGGGGGGGCCAGGGGGCCAAAACCGCCTGCCTGCTGTTGGCGGACGCGGCTTTTGCCTCGGGCAAATATGTTCAAGGCTTTCCGGAGTATGGCCCGGAGCGTATGGGAGCTCCCATCACGGCCTACAACCGGATCAGCGATGAACCCTGTACCGTGCACTCCAACATCTACCACCCCAACTATGTGGTGGTGGTGGACGAGACCCTTCTGTCCACCGTGGACGTCACCGCCGGGCTGGACCCGGAGGGGGCCATCGTGGTGAACACCTCCCAGTCCCCGGAGGACATCCGTCCCCTGCTGCGGGGGTACACCGGAAAAGTGTGCACCATCGACGCCCGCACTATCTCGGAGAAGCACCTGGGGGGCTACTTCCCCAACACCCCCATGCTGGCCGCCATCGTCCAGGTGAGCCGGGTGCTGGACACGGGGCGCTTTATTGCCGATATGGAGGCATCCTTCCAGCATAAGTTTGCCACCAAGCCCCAGGTGATCCAGGGGAATATGAACTGCCTCATCCAATCCATGAAGGAGGTGCACGGCGTATGAGCCGTTTGGCCAAGGATATCAACGAACAGATCCCCTGGCAGGAGATCAATCCCGGCGGGGAAATCTGCGAAGGGGGCACCGCCCGGCTGGTCAAGACGGGCGAGTGGCGCTCCAACGTGCCCGTGTGGGAGAAGGACAAGTGCAAGCAGTGCCTGCTGTGCGCTCCCTTCTGTCCCGACTCCTCCATTCCCGTCACCGACGGGCGCCGGGGAGAATTTGACCTGGACCACTGCAAGGGCTGCGGCATCTGCTGGAAGGTGTGCCCCTTCCAGGCCATCCACATGGAAAAGGAGGTGCGGTAAATGAGTATCCGGGAACGCCTCAGCGGCAACGAGGCCATCGCCTGGGCCATGCGCCAGATCGACCCCGACGTATTTGCCGCCTTCCCCATCACCCCCTCCACCGAGATTCCACAGTATTTTGCCCAGTATGTGGCCAACGGCCAGGTGAGCACCGAGTACGTCACCGTGGAGAGCGAGCACTCCTCCATGTCCACCTGTGTGGGGGCCGCCGCCGCCGGGGTGCGGGCGGTTACCGCCACCTCCTCCTGCGGCCTGGCCTTTATGTATGAGATGCTGTATGTGGCGGCCTCCGCCCGGCTGCCTATCACCCTGGCTTGCGTCAACCGGGCCCTCACCGGCCCCATCAACATCAACAACGACCACTCCGACTCCATGGGCGCCCGGGACACCGGCTGGCTCCAGATCTATGCCGAGAACAACCAGGAGGCCTATGACAACTACCTCCAGGCCATGCGCATCTCGGAGGACCCCCGGGTCCGCCTGCCCATCATGATCTGTCAGGACGGCTTTATCACCTCCCACGCCGTGGAGAACATCCTCCTGGAGGAGGACGCCGCCGTCAAGAAGTTCGTGGGGGAGTACAGGCCGGAAAACTATCTGCTCAAGCATGAAAACCCCCTGGCGGTGGGGCCCTACGACACCTGCCCCTACTGCATGGAGCACAAGGTCCAGCAGGCCGAGGCCATGAAGGCCGCCAAGCAGGTGGTGCTGGAGGTGGCCGCCGACTTTGAAAAAACCTTTGGCCGGAAGTACGGCTTTTTCGAGTGCTATGAGATGGAGGACGCAGAGGTGGCCCTGGTGCTCATCGGCTCCACCGCCGGCACCGCCAAGGCCTGCATCCGGCAGCTCCGGGCCCAGGGCGTGAAGGCCGGCCTCATCAAGCTGCGGGTGTTCCGCCCCTTCCCCATGGAGGAGCTGGCGGCGGCCCTTTGCCATGTAAAGGCAGTGGCCGTGATGGACAAGAGCGAGGGCAACTCCGCCTGCGGCGGGCCCCTCTTTGCCGAGACCTGCGCCGCCTGCTACGACCTGCCCACCCGGCCCATGCTTATCGACGTGGTGTACGGCCTGGCGGGCCGGGACTGCCGGGTGGAGGACGTGGAAAGGGTGTACCGCCACCTGCTGAAGATGGTGGAAACCGGCATTACCGGCCCTCGCTACCTCCACATGGGGCAGCGCAGCAATGTTGAGGAGGTGCTGTGAGATGGCATACAACCACAAAAGAGAGCTCTCCAAGCCCGAGCGGTTTGTAGGCGGACACCGGCTGTGCGCCGGGTGCGGCGCTGGCATCGTGTGCCGGGCCATGACCCGGGCCCTGGACGAGGGGGATAAGGCCGTCATCTGCAACGCCACCGGCTGCCTGGAGGTCAGTTCCTTCCTCTATCCCTATACCGCCTGGGAGGACAGCTACATCCACTCCGCCTTTGAAAACGCCGCCGCCACTTGCGGGGGCGTGGAGGCGGCCTACCGTGCGCTGAAAAAGAAGGGGAAGATTCAGGACAACTACAAATTTCTCACCATCGGCGGGGACGGGGGCACCTACGACATCGGCTTCCAGTCCCTGTCCGGGGCCATGGAGCGGGGCCACGACATGGTGTACTTCTGCTACGACAACGAGGCCTACATGAACACCGGCATCCAGCGCTCCTCCTCCACCCCCCGGTTTGCCAGCGCCACCACCACCCCGGTGGGAAGCGCCTCCACCGGCAAGGGTCAGGACAAGAAGGATCTGACCGAGATCATGGCGGCCCACCACATCCCCTATGTAGCCCAGACCACCTTTTTGGGCAACTTTAAGGATTTTCACGAAAAAGCCCACCGGGCAATTTATACTCCTGGTCCCGTCTTTGTCAACGTGCTCACCCCCTGTCCCCGGGGCTGGCAGTACGCCCCGGAACTGCTGCCTGAGCTGTGCCGCCTGGCGGTGGAGACCTGTGTGTGGCCTCTTTTCGAGGTGGTGGAGGGACAGTGGATTCTGTCCTACGAGCCCAAAAAGAAGCTGCCCGTCACCGAGTTCATGAAGCTCCAGGGCCGGTTCAAGCACTGCTTCCAGCCGGGCAACGAGTGGACTCTGAAGGCCGCCCAGGACTATGTGGACGAGAAGTGGGAGGCCCTGCTGGCCAAGTGCCGGGGCTGAGCATGACGGAAAAGAGAACGGGACCTGCCGCGCGCTGCGGCAGGTCCCGTTAGGCTGTCGGAAAAGACCTGCGGTCTTTTCCGAAAAAGGCTGCATGACGGATGGGGTTCGATTTCTTGCGAAAAAGTCACCCCATCCGTCATGAGAAGTGTCATTCCCGAGGCGCATGTCCCCGGAAATGAGGGATTTTTATTTTATTCCGTCGCCTGCGGGCGACGGAACTCTGCGAGGCTTCCTCCTGCGGGAGGTTTTTCGACAAGATGATGGGACCTGCCGCGCGCTGCGGCAGGTCCCGTTTGATATTCTGAGCCAATGCGAAAACCTTGTGCCCCGTGGCCGGTCAGCCCAGCTTCTTGTAGTCCTCGTCGGACACCGGCTCCAGCCACTGGTTGGCGCAGTCCTCGCCCGGCACCTCCAGGGCCAGGTGGGAGAACCAGCTGTCCGCCGCCGCCCCGTGCCAGTGCTTCACCCCCACAGGAATATTGACCACATCCCCAGGGTTCAGAACCCGGGCCTCCCGGCCCCACTCCTGGTACCAGCCCCTGCCAGCCACGCAGAGCAGGAGCTGCCCGCCGCCCCGGCTGGCCTGGTGGATGTGCCAGTTGTTGCGGCAGCCAGGCTCAAAGGTCACGTTGTACACCCCCACCTGGCTGGTGGAGAGGGGGTGGAGGTAGCTTTGGCCCACAAAATACTGGGCGAAGCCGTCGTTGGGTGCGCCGATGGGGAATACCATCTGGTTCTGGTGGGCGGCTTTGCCGTCCCCGCCGTCCTCCCCGGCCCACACCTCCTTGGCCATGCGGAAGGCCGCCCAGGCCTTGGGCCAGCCGGCGTAAAAGGCGGCGTGGGTCAAAATTTCAGCTATTTCCGCCCTGGTGATGCCGTTCTGTTTGGCGGTGGTCAGGTGGTACTGGAAGGAGCTGTCCACCAGCCCCTGGGCCATCAGGGCCACCACCGTCACCAGGGAGCGGTCCCGGAGGGAGAGCTTGTCCTCCCGGCTCCACACCTGTCCGAACAGTATGTCGTCGTTTAATTCCGCGAATTTGGGGGCGAACTGCCCCAGGGCGTCCCGGCCCGCGGTCTGTTTCACTGCCATTTGCCATACCTCCCAGGTCCTGTTTTCTTACCTGAATTGTACCACCGGCAGTCAATGATAGCAAATACCTATGGTGTATGTTTTATCATGCCCAAACGCTATGGCTGGGAACGCCGCCCGGCCGGTCACATCTGACCCTTCCACACCCGCGCTAGGATGTCTTTCAGTACCAGCAGGGCGTCGGTGCGGTTATAGCCGTACTCCACCTGCAATCGGGTGAGCTGCTCCCGCAGCTGGGAGGCGTAGTCGTCGATGCGCACCTTCTGGTGGTAGGTGGCCAGCACCGGGTACTTTTTGCTCCACACCTTGTTCCAGTCGATCCGCGCCTGGGCCTCCTCGCTGACGCTGTCGATCATCTGCTGGGCCTGGGCCTCATCGAAGTCGTACTCGATGAGCTCGTCCAGGGTCATGTGGTAGAGCATGGCCAGCCCCTTGGACTGGCGGATGTCCGGCAGGGTCTCATTGGTCTCCCACTTGGAGATGGTCTGACGGCTCACCCCCAGCTTTTCCGCCACATTCTCCTGGGACAGGCCGCTTTTTTTCCGGGCGTGGTACAAACTGCTGCCCAAACTCATGGCGTATCCTCCTTTTCGGTATGCTGCCCCCAGTATACCGGACAGACGGGAAAATGGCCACCAACCAAACCGGACATTTATGCCCGTTTTCTCAACAGTTGCCGGGGTAGACGTACCGCAGGTGCTGCCGGGCCGCCTCCACCAGCCGGTACACGGTCTCCACCGGGGTGGGGGACAGATGGGCCATCCGGTGGCGGGGGAAGAAACGGGTGATGTGGAGGGGGATCTGGGGGTCCACCGAGGCCAGCCACCGGGCCAGGGCCTCCAGCTCCCCTTCGCTGTCGTTTTCGCCCGGCACGATGAGGGTGGTGACCTCCAGGTGGCAGCGCCCAGCGGCCAAGGCGATGGAGTGCTTCACCACCTCCAGATCGCCCCCCAGCCTCCGGTACCACTCCGCCGTAAATCCCTTCAGGTCGATGTTGGCCCCGTCGATGAGGGGCAGCAGGGCCTGCCAGGGCTGGGGGGTGATGGTGCCGTTGGTGACCAGCACGTTGACCAGCCCCGCCTCATGGGCCAGGGCGGCGCAGTCCCGCACAAATTCATAGCCCACCAGGGGCTCGTTGTAGGTGTAGGCCAGGCCCACATTGCCCCGGTTGCGGAGGGCCAGGGCCTGCTCCACCAGCTCCGCCGGGGAGACCTGCCGGGCGAGGCACTCCGCCCCCGCCCCGGCGATCTGGACGTTCTGGCAGAAGGGGCAGCGGAGGTTGCAGCCGAAGCTGCCCGCCGACAGCACCAGGCTGCCGGGATGGAACCGGCGCAGAGGCTTTTTCTCCATGGGGTCCAGGGCCAGGGCGGTGAGTCTGCCGTAGTTCAGGGGCACGATCTGCCCGCCCCGGTTGGCCCTGGCCCAGCAGGCTCCGGTCTGGCCCTCCGCCAGGGCGCAGCGGTGGAAGCACAGCTCACAGGTGACGCTCATCGGTGCCGCACCACCTGGAACCGCTCCAGCCGGTAGGGATCGCCGGCGGAAATGCCCCCCTTCCGGCGGGCGATGTCAATCTGCTGCTCCACCGTGTCCACCCCCTCCAGATCGGGCAGCAGCAGCCCCCGGCGCTGGCCGCAGCTGACGATGATGCCGTACCGTTTGGGGTCCAGCTGGTCGGGGGAGGCTATGGGCTCCGGCGCGCCCAGCACGTCCACGCTGTACTCCAGCTCCGCCAGCTCGCCGGCGGACACAGCGGGGAACCGGGGGTCCCGGAGACCGGCGGACACGGCGTTGCCCACGATCTCCCAGGCCACATTCTCCCGGGTGGGGGAGATGGTGCCGATGCAGCCCCGGAGCTGGCCGTCCTTGTGAAGGGAGACGAAGGCCCCAGCCGCCTGCCGGGTCAGGGCCTCCGGCAGGCCCTCGGGCAGTGCCTCTAGCACCTGTCCGGTGTTGACCCGGGTCTCCAGGGACAGCCGGGCCAGCCGTACCCAGGGGTCCTCCCGGGCACGGAGCTCCGCCAGCCGGTCCCGCTTGGCCTGGGCATAGGGCGCGGCAAAGCGGCGGCTGCCGTCCTGCCCGGTCACCGGGAAGAGGGCCACGGCGTAGCCCACCCCGAAGGTGCCCTCGTGGCTGAGAAGCCGGGGGGCCACTGCCAGCCCGTCCAGAGCCCCGGCCATCATCTGGAAGGAGCGCAGGCCGCACTCCGCCGCCCCCTCGCACAGGGCGGGGTCCATGGTGAGGAAGGAGAGGAAGTCCCCGTCGGCCATGGCCTGGGTTACCTGCTGGTCGAACACCGGCCCCTCTGGGGCAAAGCCGTAAGGGCCGTCGGCCTTCAGCTTGTGGGACAGGTCGCCGCTGGCCACGAACACCGCCCGGCGGCCCAGCTCCTCCGCCGCCTGGGCCGCGCACCGGCCCAGTTTATAGTGGTCCAGGGGAGAAAAGCCGGACAGGCCCATGCGGACGATGGGGCAGGTCACCCCCGCCTTGCGCAGGTAGTAGAGGGGGATGAGCACCCCGTGGTCCAGGGCGGGGTCCCGCTGCCCCAGGGTGCCGGCTTCCAGACCGGATACCTGGGCCTTGTGGATGAGGGCCTCCCGGAGCTCAACGTCATACCGGGCCTCGATGCGCACCTGGGGGGCGCCGAAGGCGGACATGTCCCCCACCCCTCCTGTGCCGGGAGCGATGTGGAAGTAGTCCCGATACAAAACGGTGTGGGGGGAGGCCAGGAGAAGCACGTCGGGATTCCATCGGGCCACCGCTTCCGCCGCCGCCTCCATGGCCCGGCCGGTGGCGGCGATCTCCTGCTCCCGGCCCCTGCCCACCTCGGGCAGCAGCACCGGAGGGTGGGGAGTCAAAATGGCGCCTAATATGGGCATACCGGATCGCTCCTTTCCGTCGCTGATTCTGATCCTATTGTACTCTATCCGGCGGGGCCTTACAAGCGGCAGGGGCTCGGGAGAGGATGATGCGGGGCTGCTGCGAGATATCGCAGCAGCCCCTTCATTGCCGTTATGAAAGCTTGACCATGCGGAGCCGGGGGTGGGGATTCCAGCCTGCGGAAAAGGGACACCGATCGCCCAGACACTGGCCGTTGCCGGCGCTGTAGGTACAGACGGGGACGGTACGCGTCATCTCCACCCCAAGGTGTGTCCGGACAAAGTCCACTGCGGCCAGGACGGCCAGAAAGGAGTCCCGTTTGCAGCACCGGGGCCCGCCCACCGTGCCGATGCGGTCCAGGGCCAGGGCGGTCATCCGGTTGCTCAGCCCCCAGGGCTCTTTGGCCAGGGGGGTGGACTGCGTGGCGATGGCCAAAAACTGCCCGGCGCTGATCCCAGCCCCGCAGGCCCCCCAAAAACCGCACGCCCCGCCGGGTACGGCCTTGCCCCGGCTGTACATCTCCTGGAGGGCCTTTGCCAGATCCAGCTGCCCTCCGGCGTTTTGGTAGGCGGTGAGGAGGGCGGCTCCCACCATCACATGGTGCTCCGGGCCGTGCATATGGCAGAAGGGGAGATCCATCATCTTGCGGAGGATAGCCACGGGGTCGGTGGAGGTCTCACTGAGGCACAGACCAAAGATGGTGTCCATGCCCTGGGTGTGGCAGTCGTTGCACACATAGTGGCCGTTAACGCAGCGGGTCTTGCTGGGCTCCGTATGATGGCAGACGGCGCATTCCATGACCTGGTCCTGGGTGAGGTACTCCAGGGGCGCCTTACAGATCAGACATTCTTCCATGAGTTTCTCCTATTGTTCAATTTGTGGGGGGCAGCGCACTTTATTTCTGTCCCCCGGGGTGACAGGTTTCCTGGAGTTCCCGGAAAAACCGGCGGGCGTCGTTCAGATCCTGACTGTCGGGGTGGCCCTTGGAAATGCCGCCTATCAGCTTGAAGGGGCCAAAGGTATCGTAGCCTTTACAGCCAAATTCCCCCAGTACCGGGCAGCCCTTTGCCTGGGCCACCTCGGCCACAGCCTTGGGCCCGCTGCCCTTCGTGCCGCCGTAGGTATAGACGAAGAACACCGGCTTGCCCTGGGGCAGGTACTGCCGGGCAAAGTCGGCCACGGACTTGTGGAAGGTAAAGCCGTAGATGCCCGAGGCAAAGCCGACGCAGTCGTAGTCCTCCAGCCAGACGGCCCGGCGGGCAGTCACGTCGATGAGGTCCGTCTCGCCCTCCAATGCCATGGCCTCCAGGACCTTTCGTGTATTTCCGTGGTGGCGGGAGTAGTAACAGATGGCAGTTTTCATGTGGTCTTGTCCTCCAGGGTCCAGCCAAAGTCGTTGTGGTAAATCATCTGGCGGGTCATGCCGCCGTCGATGCAGATGTTCTCTCCAGTGAGGAAGCCGGCCTTGTCTGAGCAGAGGTAGAGCGCCATGTTGGCGATATCCAGGGGATTTCCCACCCGTCCGGCGGGCTGTTGGGCGGCATCGGGGCCCTCATAGACGGTGTAGTCGGTGTCAATCCAGCCGGGGGAGATGGAATTGACCCGCACCCTGCCCGCCAAGCTCACCGCCAGAGCATGGGTGAGGGCGGCAATCCCCCCTTTGGCCGCCGTGTAGCTCTCGGTCTGGGGCTGGCTCATCCGGTCCCGGGAAGAGGAGATGTTCACGATGACCGCCCCGGGGGCAAAGTGGGGTGCGAACAGCTTGGCCAGATAAAAGGGAGCGGTTACCCCCACCCGCAGGGCGTAGTTGAACTCCTCATAGGTGCAGTCATTTAATCCCTTCATCAGGGGCAGAGCGTTGTTGATGAGATAATCCACATGGCCGTAGTCGGCCAGAACCCTGGCGGCAAAGTCCTCCAGCACCGTCTGGTCGGCCAGATCACCCACATAATAGTCGTTGGGCAGCAGATCGATAACGCACACGCTGGCGCCCTCGTTCTGAAATTCCCGGGCGATGGCCCTGCCGATGCCCTTTGCGCCGCCGGTGACCACAGTCACCTTGTGTTCAAACATGGTTCTTCCTCCTCACGTCGCATCCTCCTCCAGCGCCTCCACCAAAAAGCTCACCGGACGGAAGCCGTCGTTGCAGGAGAGCATGGCGGATTTGGGATTTTTCATCCATCCGTCGTAGAAATTCTCTGCGCCATGACTCAGGGCCAGCACGAAGGGGGAGAGGGTGTCCCAGGCGCTCTGGGAGAAGCCCTCCGGCTTCTCCCAGCCGTTGGAAATAAAGATCTGCCCTTCCTCCATGTCGCAGGCGTGAGAGATGGGGTTTTCGTATCGGGCCATCAAATCCTGATACTGAGTGATCCGCATGACGGTGATCCGGCACTGTTTCATATGATGATCCCCTCGCAGTGGTCGATCTCGTGCTGGATAATCTGGGCCGTCCAGCCGGTAAAGGTTTTCAGGCGTATCTGGAACTGCTCGTTCTGCCAGCGCACCTTGATGGAGTTCCACCGCTTGGCCGGGCGGGAGCCGGAGAGGGAGAGACAGCCCTCCTCCGCGTCATAAGGCCCGGACTGCTTGACAATCTCCGGATTGAACATGACCATGTATTTCCCCTCGTTGTCGAAGGCGATAATGCGCTTGTTCACCCCGATCATATTGGCCGCCATGCCCACGCAGCCCGCTTTGTGGTGTTCCAGCGTGTCCAACAGGTCGCCGGCTACTGGCAGATCCTCCGGTCCGGCGGGTTCCCCTTTCTGGGCCAGAAAAGCCTGGTCCCTGCAAATATCCCGGATCATGGCTGCTTCTCCTTGGGATGGGAAACGGACGCCGCGGCCTGGGCCACCACGTTCTGATAAGGCCCGATGATGTATTGGCTCATCTGCCCCTTCATCTTCTTCTGAACAGCTGGGACGGCCAGCATAGCGCCCACCAGCTTCATTTGCAGGATGCGCTTTTTCTGCTTCTGAGGGAAATCGTAAATGCCGTTGGCCTTATAAAACTTGTGGTCGGCCTTCATCATGCCCCGCATGACGTAGATCAGGTCCCGGAAGATCTTCATGCCGCCCACGCCGTAGAAGTTGGCCGGGCGGGACAATTTTTTACCCAAGGCAAAGGCCAGGGCACGGGCCAGGGTCTGAAGGCCGGCCGCCGTGTCGCCCTCGTCGGTGGCAACCCCGCACAGGTAATTGCCGCCCACCTCGCTGCGGGCCTCCACGATCATGCGCAGGTTGCTCTCGTACTGGTAGTCCCCGCTGATGAGATAGGCGATAGGGGTGCCGTGGGTGACGGTACGGTGGCCGTTGCAGAACTGCCGGTCGTCGAAGCATTTAAAGCTGGAATGGGTGTAGTGGTCCGAGATGGTGAAGGCGTAGACAAAGGCGTCTGCGGTCTGGATCTGAGTGCGGAGGAAGGTGTCAAAGCCGTCCTTGTGGACGCATTTCCCGGTGATGGCGCAGCCGAAGCACCCCAGGCAGCCGCCGGAGAAGGGGAACTCCCGCAGGTTGACCACCCGGCTCTCAAAGGGGAGGGCGGCGCGGAAATCGGAGATCATATTCTGGAGGTTCTGGTCCTCGGGGGCGCAGTTGGTGACAATGACCACATCTTTACCCTTGTGCTTGGCTGCGGTGGGCAGCGAAGGCTGGTAGACCGTTTTTTCCCGCTGGGGTGCCGGGACGGGAGGCGTGACGAACAGGCCGTGGCGGCAGGAGAACATGAGCTGCGCGAAGAAGTTCCGGGCCTCCCGCTGGCCCTGCTTGGTCAGCAGGTCGTCCATGTCGGCGGAGAGGCCCCGGACCACATGCATCCCCAGGTCAAAGCAATTCTCCTCCACATAGCGGTGGGCGGTCACATCGTAGAAGTGCTTGGAGGTGGTGATCTGGGAGGCGAATTTACCGGAGAGGTCCACGCCGTCGGCCTTGATAAGCTCGATGAGCCGGTGGAGCTGATAGGGGGCGATAAAGGTGTACACCGGGTAGCAGAACAGCAGCAGCTCCGCCTGCTCCAGAGCCGCCCGCAGGGGGGCGAAGTCTTTCTCGTAGCGCTTCAACGCCTGGCCCACCGGGAGGACGGTAAAGCTGTGCTCCGGATGCAGGGCTTGCAGGTACAGAGCGGTGTGAACCGTGGTGGAATTTTTGCCTTTGGGGCTGGCGTTTAATACAAGAATCTTCATGGGTGTTCCTCCTGTTCATCCCTCACAAGGGTGCGCAGCATGGCCCGGATAGCGTCCAGCTGCAAGTTCAGATACTCCTCGTCCTCAAACAGGGCATAATGCACGCAGGCGCGGACAAAGAGATAGGTCATGCCCTGGATCAGATCCGCCGGCAGGCCCAGCCTGGGGGCCAGCTCCGCGGCATAGGTGCTGTAGCGGATATTGACCCCTTTGAAAAACTCCTTCCCATACTCCCGGTATTTGGGGCTTGCGTAAACCTGATACATAAAGCGGTATTTTGCCCCATGGAGTATGGCGGTCAGATGGGGCATTTCATTCAGGAAACGCTCGATGTCTGCAAAGTTCGCAGGCGCTTTGGACATGAAATCATATTCCACCTTGGCCATGCAGTGGGCAGTGGCTTCGATGACAATATTGTCCTTGCTGCCGAAGTAGTAGGTCAGCGCGGCGTTGGTTACGCCGCAGGCCTCCGCCAGCTTCTTCAGGCCCGTGTTCTCCAGCCCGTACTGACAAAAGGTGTCAAAGCAAATCTCCAGCAGCTCCAGGCCCCGCTGTCTGTTGACATTCGGTTGCATGGGGTTCACCTCATTTCGCGTTGTTGACAGATAGACTGCATGGGCAGCCCTGCGGTTCATCCTGCCTTATACCATATCACAAAGAAAGCCGCTTGTCACCGTTGGACATCCGTACAGGCCGCGGTACGGAAGGGCCGGTGTGCATCATTCTCGCCGGATGAATGGAAAACCTCCTGTGCGGCTGGATTTTAAGCCACGCAGGAGGTTTTTCGCGCAGACAGAGGCGCCGTCCGTCACAGCACCAGGCGCAGCCGGAACCAGCCGTCCGCCTGCATAAACTGACAGACCGCCCCGTTCTTCCGGCAGAAGGTGGAGATGGACTGTACGCCCAGACCATGACCGTCCTGGCGGGCCACCGGCAGGCCCTTGTCGTCAAAGGTCACCGGCTCGATGCAGGGATTGGAGAGCTCCAGCATGACGGAGGGGGTGCTGACCATCCGGCAGCGTATCTTTCTGTGCTCCAGGGGCAGCGCCTGATTGGCGTGGATGGCGTTTTCCAGTGCATTGGCCAGCACAATAGCCAGTTCGCCCTCGTCTACCGGCAGGGCGCCCGACAGTTGGATGGCCGCTTCTACCTGGATGCCCTGGCTTTTGGCCTGGCCAAAGTAGGAGGAAAACACGGCGTCCAGCACTGGCGGGCCGCACCAGCGGACCTGCTTTTGTTCGTCAAGGCGCTTTTTGGCGGCGTCCAAAAAGTCCAGCGCCGCCTGCCGCTCCCCTCTGGTAAGAAGCTCCGTGACGGTCTGAAACTGATGGCGCATGTCGTGGCGCTGGATTCGGATGCCGTCCTCCACCTCCTGCACCTTTTGCAGTTTCTCTTTTAAGGCAGAAATCTGGACTGCCATGATGGCGGCGGTCCGCTGTTCCATTTGATCCTGGTACTGCTGAAACAGGCTTTTGAATACGGCCACATACACCAATACAAGGGGGATGCTCCCGGCATAGAGATAGGCCATCTGGACGTTATTATAGAAGTAGTTGTCCGGCCAGGAGGCCACAAAAAGCAGATAGAAACAAAAGGCGCAGGGAATGAGGGTGAGGGTTGCCCAGCGGTTGGGCAGCACAGCCACCAGCTGCCGAAACGGCCGGCGCAGGAACCGCCACTCCAGGAAGATCACCGGCACATAAAAGCAGCACATCAGCAAAATGTTCATCCAGTCGGGCAGTGGGCAGCGATAAGTCAGCAGGCGGCATACGGAGGCGCCCAGCAGGGAAAAGGTGATCTGTGTCATGTAGTTAAACACCGCCTGGGTAGGCGTGTCCTTGGCCGCCCAGTAAGAGATGGCGATGGCAGGCAGAGACACGGCCAGCAGGAAGGACCGCAGCAACAGCATTTCACCGCCGATCCGCAGCAGCACAGCACAGGCCGCCACCGCCCAGACCAGGTAAAGCGCCAGGATCTTCAGCAGTTTTTTGACGCCAAAGCGAAACTCCGTCAGGCTGGTCATCATGCCAAGGGTCATGATCGTAATGAAAAAACTGCGGAAGATTAGAAATTTGACCCCACCTGAAAATTCCATCTCTCCGCCTCCCAAAAAAGTATGGAGCACCACAAGGAGACTGCCTGCGCAGCCGTCTGCCTGCCCAAGTAAACTGCAAATTTTGCGCATATTGATGCAAAATTTGAGCTGCTGTGTTGAATTTTAAAACGAATTGCACATTGAAGATAGCACGGAAGTGGAAAATCGTCAAGAGGATGGCGCTGCCGGTGTGGAATCCGCTGTTTTACGGATGACTATTGCCGCAGTTTTGGATTCCAGTTATACTATATGCCGGTAGGATATCGCTGCAATATGCAAGAAAGCGGCACAAAATAGATCCTGGACAACCAGAATACATTTTGGAGCGACAAGGGAGGACCTGTGTGAGATGAACGTCATCTGTTTTGGCGATTCCAACACCTTTGGCTATGATCCCCGTGCCTGGTTGGGCGGGCGCTACGAGGCGGACAGCCGGTGGGTGGATATTCTGGCGGCGCAAACCGGCTGGACTGTCTGCAATATGGGCCAAAATGGCCGGGAGATTCCCTCCGCCGCGCCAGATTTTCCGGCGGATACAGATCTGTTGATTGTCATGCTTGGGACCAATGATCTGCTCCAGGGCAGAAGCCCGGAGCAGGCCGCTGAACAGCTGGAACGGTTTTTCACCGGCGTATCCCTGGATCGAAGCAAGCTTCTGTTGATCGCGCCGCCGCCTATGGCCTTGGGTGCGTGGGTGCCAGGCCAGAAGTTATTGGACGCGTCTCTCACGTTTGCCCCATGCTGCCGAGCCCTGGCGGAGAAAATGGGTATTGGCTTTGCCGATGCCGGCAAGTGGAACATCTCCCTGGCCTATGATGGCGTACATTTTACAGAGCAGGGGCACAAGGACTTTGCCGCCGGCCTGTTGGAGGTGTTAAAGGGAAAGTAAATCATGCCGTTTACCGAAAAACGGTTCTGCCTGGATCTGAGTAAGGCGGTCAAGTTGCTTTATTGCTGCTCAGGACGACAAAGAGAGGGGCTGCTGCGTGATGTTGCAACAGCCCCGTTCAATATAGGGTAGAGATTTCATCCCCTCCGATGCCGTAGAGGCGGCGGAACTCCTCAAGATCACCAGGCTTGCGGATCAGCATAATGTCGGTGAATTTCCCTGTATGGATATCCTGGAACCCCGCCACCTTTTCCCCGGTGCAGATGCTGGAGCGGATCACCGGCTTCTGGTTCTCCCTGTCATAGGTGCGTATTTCCTGCTTTTTTCTGAACAACATCCCGTATCCCTCCTCTGACCTTGCTGCCGCTATCATACTGCCGCAGAGGCGGGCCTGTCAATGCTCCGGAGCCGGGCCAGCGGAACCCGGTCTTTTTCTTTGGACGGGTCTGTGGTATACTATAGAAGGAAGATGGAGTTGTCAAGAAAAGTTTAGTCCCTAAATGCAAGGATTTTTCAGAGATGCTTGGCTCCATCAGGCAGCGGTAGATTGGAGTGAGTTCCAATAACTCTTTCGATACACCAACGGAGGCAAACCACCGTTGACCGACGAGATCCGGCGCAGGTTGTAGTAATGGATATACCGAAAGATGATGGCCTTCACCTCCTCGCGCCGCAGTTTGGTGGTATCCATGTGGTAGAGCTTCTCCTTTTTCAAGGTAGCAAAGAAGCTCTCCATGCGGGCGTTGTCGTAGCAGCGGCCGGTGCCGCTCATGCTCTGCACGATCT
>CASEOA010000039.1 GCA_949289455.1 uncultured Eubacteriales bacterium | reverse complement strand
CGGGGCGGGCTCCTCCGGGCGAGCGCCCAGCGTGCCCTCGGCCTCGTTGAGCCGGTGACGCAGCGCAGCCCGCTCGTCGTTCACCCGCTGCCAGTCCTCTTCCTTCCTCTGGCGGCGGCGCATGTCGTTGAGCTCCTTGAACACTTGGTCGGCGGTGTCCCTGGCCTCGTCCAGGATGGCCCGGGCCTCCGCCTGGGCCTTCTCCACCGCTTTCTGCCGCTGGGCCTCCATCTGGGCCTTGTACTCCCGGGATGCCTTGGCGGTCTCCTCCATCTCCCGGCGGAGTTTCGCTGCCGCCTCCTTTTCCTTCTCCATCTGGTGGCGCTGCTCGTCCAGCTGGGTGAGCACGTCCTCAAAGCGCACGTTCTCCGCGTCGATGCGGGCGGCGGCCTTCTGGATCACCGCCTTGGGCAGGCCCAGCCGCTCGGAGATGGCAAAGGCGTTGGATTTGCCGGGGATGCCGATGAGCAGCCGGTAGGTGGGGGCCAGGGAGTCCACATCAAACTCGCAGGAGGCGTTCTCCACCCCGGGGGTGGTCATGGCGTACACCTTCAGCTCGGCGTAGTGGGTGGTGGCGGCCACCAGGGCCCCCATCTCCCGGGCGGACTCGATGATGGCGGCGGCCAGGGCCGCACCCTCGATGGGATCGGTGCCCGCCCCCAGTTCGTCGAAGAGGATGAGGGTATTCTCGTCGGCCTCCTTCAAAATGCCCACAATGTTCACCATGTGGGAAGAAAATGTGGACAAGCTCTGGGCAATGGACTGCTCGTCGCCAATGTCGGAGAGTACCCGGCTGAACACTTTTACACAGCTGTTGTCCCCCACGGGGATGTGGAGGCCGCACTGGGCCATCATGGTCAAAAGGCCGATGGTCTTGAGGGTCACCGTCTTGCCGCCGGTGTTGGGGCCGGTGATCACCAGGGTGTCAAAGTTCTCCCCCAGCATCAGGTCGTTGGCCACCGCCTTGTTGGGGTCCAGCAGGGGGTGGCGGGCCTTTCGCAGATAAAGCCCCTCCGACGACAGCCGGGGGGCACCCGCCCGCATCCGGTAGGCCAGCCGGGCCTTGGCAAAGATCACGTCCAGGAAGATGAGCAGGTCGTAGTCCTGGGCGATATCCTCCTTGAACTGGGCGCACTGAGCGGACAGCTCCGCCAGGATACGCTCAATCTCCTTTTCCTCCTTGGCCTGGAGCTCCCGCAGCTCGTTGTTGGCCTTCACCACCCCCATGGGCTCGATGAAGAAGGTGGAGCCCGAGGAGGACACGTCGTGGACCAGGCCGGGCACGTCGTTTTTGTGCTCCGACTTCACCGGCACCACGAACCGGTCGTTGCGCTGGGTGATGATGGCCTCCTGGAGATACTTGGCCTGGTTGGAGGAAATGAGCTTGTTGAGGATGTCCCGCACCTTGGAGGCGGTGGCCCGGATGTGGCGGCGGATGGCGGCCAGCTCGGGGCTGGCGGCGTCGGCAATCTCGTCCTCCCCCACGATGGCCCCGGTGATCCGCTCCTCCAGAAAGCGGTTGGCCGTCAGGGAGCGGAACAGGTGGTCGATGCAGGTGGCACTTTTATTTCCCTCTCCCTCGCCGTACTCCTTGGCGGAGCGGGCGGAGCGGAGGACGGCGGCGATGTCCAGCAGCTCCCGGGTGTTGAGAGCGCCCCCCATATCGGCCCGCTGAAGGGAGGCCCGGACAGGACGTACCCCGGAAAAGGAGGGGGAGCCCCGGAGGGCGGTCATGTTCACCGCGGCGGTGGTCTCGTCCAGGGCCCGGCGCACGTCGTCCTCGTCGGTGAAGGGGCGCAGGGCCAGGCAGCGGTCCTTGCCCTCCTGGGTCACCGCCTGCTCGGCCAGCTTCTCCAGCACCCGGGGCAGCTCCAGGGTCTGAATGGATTTTTCAAATAAATCGGTCATACAGTTCTCCAAATCGTTGGTGTCATATCAACGGGACGATGTGTCGTGCAGCCTTCGCCCCCCAGGGGAGAAGGTGCCCCAGTGCGTACACTGGGGCGGATGAGGGGGCTCTCATGATCGTCATCCCCCTCATCAGTCAGCCCTTCGGGCTGCCAGCTCATCCCATCAGTTCACATTTCAGCGTAATGAGAGCCCGCCCTCCTACCCGCACCTTGACGCCGTTTTCATCCTCGGTGATGCGGCTCAAAATCTCGGAGGGCTTGCCCATCTTCTCCCCCTGGACAAAGCGGTTGTCCGCCCCGGCCTGAATGAGGCCCCGGCGGTACAGGTAGTAGGTCAGGGCCCCGTTGGAGGTGCCGGTGGCCGCCTCCTCCGGGATGGCGTACAGGGGGGCGAAGTTGCGGCAGTGGGCGGCGGCGTCCCCGGTGCAGGGGCAGAACATGTGGACCCCCACCACGTCGTAGCGCCGGGACAGGCTGGTGACTTGGGCCTCGTCCTGCGCCGCCCTGTCCAGGGCTTCCAGGCTCCGCACCGGCAGCAGAATGTCCATGAGCCCGGTGCTCACCGCCTGAGCCTCCAGGCCCTCCGGCCTTTCGGTCAGGGTCAGGCCGTAGGCGGCGTACAGCTCCGCCTGCTCCTCCTCCGAGAAGCTCCGCCCGTCCTTGGGCGCGGCCATATCCATCCACACGGCATCGGCCCCCACCCCGATCTCCAGGTCTCCGGAGCGGGTGTGAAGGGCATAGTTCCCGGGAACAATGGCCCCGGTGTCCCGCAGGACGGTGAAAGCGGCGATGGTGGCGTGGCCGCACAGGTCCACCTCCTCCGCGGGGGTGAAGTAGCGGATGTGGAAGGCATTGGCCCCGGTCCGGCGGACAAAGGCGGTCTCCGAGTGCTTCAGCTCCCCGGCCAGGGCCCGCATGAGACCTTCTTCCGGGAAGTCCTCCTTCCCCAGCAGGGCCACCCCCGCCTGGTTGCCGGAAAAGCGCGTGGTGGTAAAGGCGTCGGCTACGTACAGTTCCATCTTACATCCCCGCTTTCAGTTCGTGATAAAAGTCCAGGGTGCGAAAGCCCCGGTCCAGCTGGGTGCGCAGGAAGCCCTCGCACACCTGGGCCAGGCAGGCCAGACTGTCCGGGTCCAGGGCGAAGGAAAACAGCCGCTTGGGGTCGCCGTAGACGATGTGGCGCAGGGCGGCCAGGGCCCCCTGGGTCAGGGGCAGGGACTGGCCCTCTCCCACCTCCCGCTTGCAGGCGGCGCAGTGGAGCACCCCCTCCGTCAGGTGGAGCATGGGCTCCTCCGGCTGGGGGCGTCCGCAGACGGCGCAGGCGTCCGCCAGGGGCTCGTAGCCCTCCAGCGCCATGAGCTTCAGCTCAAAGGCTCCCTTCACCAAAGCCTGGGGCCGGTCCAGCTTGTCCAGGGCGTGAAGGGAGTTCAAAATCAGGGACAGGGCGGCGGGGTCGGGCCGTCCCTCCACCGACACCGCCTCCATCACCTCGGCAAAGTAGGAACCCAGGGCCAGCAGCTCCAGATCCCCCCGCATGTGCCAGAACTGCCGGAGGGACTCGGCCTCGTTGAGGGTATAGCGGTCCTTGTAGGCGAAGAGGGTCATATCGGAGTAGACCAGCAGCTGGGCGGAGGCCGCCAGGGGGCTGCTTTTCCGCCGGCAGCCCCGGGCCTTTACGGTGCGCTTGCCCCCCTCGGCGGTAAGGACGGTGAGAATCTTGTCGGCCTCCTTGTAGTTGACCTCCCGCAGCACCAGGCCCTGTGTGGCAATGTGCATCTCACTCGTCCCGGTAGCCGAAGTTGCGGATCAGATTCATATTGTCCCGCCAGTTCTCCTTCACCTTTACCCAGGTCTGCAAAAACACCTTGGCGCCCATAAAGGTCTCGATGTCCGCCCGGGCCTGGGAGGAGATTTTTTTCAGCATGGCGCCCCCCTTGCCGATGATGATGCCCTTGTGGCTGGCCTTCTCGCAGTAGATGGTGGCGTCCAGGTCGATGATCTCGTTGTCCCGCTCGGAAAATTTTGTGATCTCCACGGCGGTGCCGTGGGGGATCTCCTTGTCCAGGCAGAGCAGCAGCTTCTCCCGAATGATCTCGGCGCACACCTGCCGCTCGGGTTGGTCGGTGACCATGTCGTCGGGGAAGAGCTGGGGCCCTTCGGGCAGAAACTCCGCCAGCAGGTCCAGCAGCTCATCCACCCCCTCGTGCTCCTTGGCGGAGATGGGCAGGATGGCGTTGAAGTCGTGGGCCTGGCCGTAGACCTGCATCACCGCCAGCAGGGCCTCCTTCTCCACCGTGTCCATCTTGTTGATGACCAGGATGGAGGGCGCCCCCAGCTCCTTGATGCGGGCGATGAGCTCGGCCTCCGGGCCGCCGATGTGGGGGATGGGCTCCACCAGCAGCAGGATGGCGTCCACGTCGGCCACGCTCTGCCGCACCACCTTCACCATGTAGTCCCCCAGCCGGGTGCGGGCCCTGTGGAGGCCGGGGGTGTCCAGAAAGACATACTGGCAGTCCCCCCGGTTGACTACGGCACTGATGCGGTTGCGGGTGGTCTGGGGCTTGTTGGAGACAATGGCGATCTTCTCCCCCACCAGGGCGTTGGTCAGGGTGGACTTGCCCACGTTGGGCCGGCCCACAATGCTGATCATACCGGATTTTGTGATTTCCATAGGTGATCCTCAACTTTCTTGAGCAATATAATAGGGGTCCTCCGCCCATCGGGCGGGGTTGGTGTCAATGTAATTCCAGACGCGAAGATAGTCCGCCTCATTGCGGATGATGTGGTCGTAGAAGGATTTTTGCCAAATCGCCTTTCCCAATGTTTTGGTAACCGTTTCCTTCCATGCCCGGACGATGCGGGAGAGCGTAGGGGCGCGCAGTGCGCGCCCGTTGTCCGAAGGCAGCACTAGGAGCATATGGACATGGTTGGGCATAACCACATATTTGTCCACGATCACGCCGGGATAATGGGCGGAAATTTGCAACACAGCCTGTTCCGCAATGCGACCGGCGGCTGTCAGAGGCGGCAGCGCTTCGGGCGCACAATGTGCGCCCCTACGCAGGTGGGATACACGATCCTTGGTACACACCGTGACGAAATAGTACCCGCCCAGGCTGTAATCATACCCCTTCAACCGCAGGGGTTTGCGGCTACTCCCGTCCAATCCCCAGCTCTCCCAGGATAGCCTCTTCCCTGGCTCGCATCTGGGCCTTCATGGGGCCCTCGTCCATGTGGTCGTAACCCAGCAGGTGGAGCACCGAGTGGACGGCCAGGTAGGCCACCTCCCGGCGGGTGCCGTGGCCGAACTCCTCCCCCTGGGCCTTTGCCCGCTCCAGGGAGAGCACCATGTCTCCCAGAGGCACCAACCCGGTACCCGGGTCGGCGTCCTCCTCCGTGGGGAGCTCCCCCGGTTGCAAGTCGAACATGGGAAAACTGAGCACGTCGGTGGGCCGGTCCACCCCCCGCTGCTCCAGGTTGATGGCGTGGATGCCCTGGTCGTCGGTGAAGAGCACGTCCACCTCACAGGGCACGTCCACCCCCTGGGCTTCCAGGGCGGCGGGGATCACCTGCCGCAGCAGATCGGCATACTCCTCCGCGCCCTCCACTTCGGTCTCGATGATGAGCTCATGCTTCATTTTTCCGTCCCTCTTTTTTGGCCCGGCGCTTCTCGTCGGCCTCATAGGCCTTGATGATCCGCTGGACAATGACGTGGCGCACCACGTCGGCCTCGTTCAGCTTGCAGATGGCGATGTCCTCCACCCCGTCCAGCACCCGCATGGCCTCCTTCAGGCCGGAGATCGTGTCCCGGGGCAGGTCGATCTGGGTGATGTCGCCGGTAATGACGATTTTGGAGCCAAAGCCCAGGCGGGTCAGGAACATCTTCATCTGCTCCCGGCTGGTGTTCTGGGCCTCGTCCAGGATGATGAAGGAGTCGTCCAGGGTGCGCCCCCGCATGTAGGCCAGGGGGGCCACCTCGATGTTGCCCCGCTCCACATACTTTTGATAGGTCTCCGGCCCCAGCATCTCAAAGAGGGCGTCGTACAGGGGCCGCAGATAGGGGTCCACCTTGGATTGCAGGTCGCCGGGGAGGAAGCCCAGCCGCTCCCCCGCCTCCACGGCGGGCCGGGTCAGAATGATGCGGTTGACCTGCTTGTCCCGGAAAGCGGCCACGGCGGCGGCCACCGCCAGATAGGTCTTGCCGGTGCCCGCCGGGCCGATGCCCAGGGTGATGGTGTTTTTCTTGATGGCCTCCACGTACCGCTTCTGGCCCAGGGTCTTGGCCTTGATGGGCTTGCCCTTGGCGGTGACGCACAGCACGTCCCGGGCGATGTCGTTGATGTGGGACTCATTGCCCGCCCGCACCAGGTTGATGATATAGCGCACATTCTGCTCGGTGATGGTCTCCTTCCGGCCCGCCAGGCCCAGCAGGCCCTCCACCGCCTTGACGGCGTGCATCACGTTTTCCGCCTCGCCGGAGATTTTCACCTCGGAGTCCCGGTTGACCACCGAGACCCCCAGCTCATGCTCGATCAGTCTGATATTTTCATCGAAGGAGCCAAATACGTCGATGGCGTCCTCCATCCGCTCAATATTGATGGTCTGTTCTGTCATGGATCGGCCTCGTTTTCTTGTGTAATGGGGTCGGGCGCAAACCGTCCGATCTCTTCCCGGCACTCTGCCCGGAGGGTGACCTCCAGCATCCCCTCCCGCTCCACTGCGGAATAGGATGTGGAGACAATCTCCCCCTCCCCCGTCAGCTCCTCCAGCTGGGTGAGCAGCCGCTCTTGCAGCAGCTCCTCCGCCGCCGCCCGGTCCAGGGGGGCGGTCTCCAGCTCATAGGCCCGGCAGGTCTCCCGGATCACGGCCAGGGGCATCTCCCGGCCGCCGGGGAGGGTCAGGTTCCAAGTGTCCCTTATTTTATCATACCTGTCAAAAGAAATTCCACCCTTTCGGGAAAAAACCATGTCCCGGCCCAGCCAGGAGAAGATCCACCGGGTGTACTCCTCCCCGGTATACGCCTTCACCTGGGCCTCCAGGGGGATACGGGCGGTGAGGGTGCGCCAGGTACGGGCCTCCACCGTGCCGGAGGCCCGCACCTGGTAGGAGCCCATATAGGGGTCGGCGCTGTAGGGGGCGGACTCCAGCCGGACCGTGCCCGAGATGAGCACGTCCCCCTGCACCACCGTATCCCCCACCTTCACCAGGGCGTCGCCGGTGAGGGCGTCTATCCGGGTGACGATGCCCGAGGCGTCGGCCACCACGCTGCCGGTCCGGCTCTCGTCCACCACCTCCGGTGCGGGCACCGCCTCCCGCACCAATACCTCCGCCCGGGTGCCGTACAGGTTGATGGAGAGCCAGGACAGCTCGGGCAGCTGGAGCATCACCCGGTTTCCGATGGTGCGCTCGTCCAGGGCGGGGCCGAAGGCCCCGATCCCCAGGCCCTGCCGCCGCAGCTCGGTGAGGATCTCGGCGGTGGTTACGTTCACATTGCCCCGCACCTCAATGGTGAGAATGAAGGTGGACAGGACGCACACCGCCAGGGCGGACAGGGTGAGTCCCACCAGGAAGGCGTACCGCCGGCGGAACCGGGCAATCAGGTAGGGCAGGCCCTTCCGCCCCGCCGGGGTGACGGTACACAGCACCCGCTCCCCCAGCAGCAGGGCCTGACGGCTTCCCCGGCGGGTCACGGTCACCCGCAGGCGGGTGGGCTCCAGCCACTCCACCCGCCAGAACAGGATGCCCCGCTGGGCGCACAGGTTGAGGAACCGCTCGGGGAAGGCCCCCTCCACCTCCAGGCATACGCTCCCCCGCAGGAGATTCACCAGCCGTTGCAGCATCCCTGTCCCTCCTTTTACTCCAGGTCGATCCCGGCGATGTCCCCGGTGATGAGCAGCTCGCTGCCCGTCATGGCCTTCAGCTCCAGCCCCTGGCCCCGGACCTTCACCATCCATTTACCGCCGGAGATGTGGATCTCCTCATTGCCGTAGGCCAGGATGCCCTTGTGGTTCTCCATCCGCAGCTCCCGGCTGCCGGTGAGCTCCAGCTTGGGCAGCCCCGCCACCACGTCCCCCGGCAGATCCAGAAATTCCGCCGTCTTTTCCAGCAGCCCGGGCCGCTTTCGGTTGCGTTCCATGGTCTCGACCCCCTTGTGTGTATCCATATGCGGCAGGGTCGTCCACATTGACAGCAAAAGAGCCTGCCGAAAACGGCAGGCTCCCGCTCACACCCCCGTCAGGTCAAAAGGCGGAATGTATTCGCTTTGGGCGGACTCCGCCCCCTGGGCAAAGCCCTCCAGCCCCAGGGCGGCCATATAGGCCTCCGCCGCCCGGGCCTCCGAGGGGCGCACCCGGCGGTTGAGCTCCGGAAACTCCGCCGCCCGGCCCAGGGGGAGGTACTGGCTCATGAGGGAAAAGAGCACCTGGCCCGGCTCAAACTGCTCCGCCACCCAGTCCATGACCTCCTTGGCCTCGGCCAGCCGCCCGGGCAGCAGCAGGTGGCGGATGACCACCCCTTGTTTCAGCAGCCCATCCTCCGCCCGGCAGGGGCCGGTCTGGCGGACCATCTCCAGGATGGCCGCTTTGGCAACCTCCGGATAGTCCGCCGCCCCAGAGTACCGGGCGGCGGTATCTGTCCGGGTGTATTTCAGGTCGGGTAGGTAGACCTGCACCTTGCCCTCCAGGGCTTTCAGGGTCTCCACCCGGTCGTACCCACCGGAGTTCCACACCACCGGCACCGGCAGGGGCTCCTGCAATGCCTGGAGGACCACATGGGCGTAATGGGTGGGGTTCACCAGGTTGATGTTGTGGGCCCCCTGTCCGATGAGCGCAAAAAAGATCTCCCGCAGCCGCTCCACGGTAATGGGCTTTCCGAAATCCTGATGGCTGATCTTCCCGTTCTGGCAGAACACGCACCCCAGGGAGCAGCCGGAGAAAAACACCGTGCCGGAGCCCCTGGCGCCCGAGATGGGGGGCTCTTCCCACATATGGAGGGCCGCCCGGGCCACCACCGGGGCCGACCGCATCCGGCACAGGCCGTGTCCCTCGGACTGGGTGCGCAGGGCCCCGCACTGCCTGGGGCAGAGGTTACAAATCAATCCCGCTCCCTCCTTATGCTCTGAGGGCCTAAATTCCCCTCTTTCCAGTGCTTGCGGCACAGGCCGATATATTTGTCGTTAGCCCCCAGCAGCACCTGCTCCCCCTCTTTGAGCACATGGCCGTGTTCGTCGAACCGGGCGTTGCACAGGGCCTTTTTGCCGCACCAGCAGATGGTCTTGACCTCCTCGATCACGTCGGCGCAGGCCAGCAGCTCCGCCGAGCCGGGGAACAGGTCCCCCTTGAAGTCGGCCCGCAGGCCGTAGCACACCACCGGGATGTTCCAGTCGTCCACCAGGTCGGTGAGGTAGCGTACCTCCTCCCGGGTGAGGAACTGGGCTTCGTCCACGATGATACAGGCGTAGGGCTTCAGCTGCCGGGGGGTCATCTCCATCAGCTCGGAGAAATAGATGCAGGGATGGCTCAGCCCCGCCCGGGAGGCCACGAACCGGGCCCCGTCCCGCTGGTCCACCTCGGGCTTCACCAGCAGGGCGTCCTGGCCCCGCTCCTCATAGTTGTAGCGCACCATCAGGGCGTTGGCGGTCTTGCTGGAGCCCATCACGCCATATCGAAAATAGAGCTTTGCCAAGTGCTCTCTCCTCCTAACTGTCTTTCCACCGTCTCCCGGAACGCCTGGAAGGCGTTGGGCAGGGCGTAATCCCGGGCCAGCTCCTCCCGCCCGGCCCACACCCAGCCCTCCGGCAGGGTTTCCCCGGCGGCCTCCACCAGGAGGGAGCGCATATGCCACTCGATGTGGGTAAAGATGTGCCTGCCCGCCGGGCCGTCCGCCAGGGCGGCGGCCTCCACCGGGCAGGGAGCGGGGGAGAGCTCGTTGGGGTACTCCCACAGCCCCGCCAACAGGCCCTTCTTCCCCCGCCGCCGGAGGGCCACCTTCTCCCCGTGGAAAATGAGGAACACTGTGCGCTCCTCCACCCGCCGGGGCTTTTTGGCGGTCTTGACCGGCAGCTCCCCGGTGCGCCCGGTGCACCGGGCGTCGCAGAACTCCCGGGCGGGGCATCGGTCGCACAGGGGGGCCCCGTTGGGCAGGCAGACCACCGCCCCCAGCTCCATCAGGGCCTGGTTGAAATCCCCGGGGGCCTCCACCGGCATCACCTTTTTCAGGGCCGCCCCCATCCGGGCCTTAGTCTCTCCCTTCAAAATATCGCCCCCGTCCCCGGTGACCCGGGCCACCACCCGCAGCACGTTGCCGTCCACCGCCGGTGCCGGGATGCCGAAGGCGATGGAGGCAAT
>CASEOA010000038.1 GCA_949289455.1 uncultured Eubacteriales bacterium | reverse complement strand
GTCCACAATGGCATCCAGAAGTTTCTGCACACCCTTGTTGCGGTAGGAAGTACCGCAGGTGACAGGAACCATCTCGTTGGCAATGGTAGCCTTGCGGATGGCCTTGCGGATCTTATCAGTGGGGACCTCCTTGCCTTCCAGGTACATCTCCATGATCTCATCGTCAAACATGGACACGGCGTCCAGCATCTTCTCACGATACTCCTGAGCGAGATCCATCATATCCTCGGGGATCTCCTCCACGCGCATGTCCTTGCCCAGCTCGTCGTAGTAGATGTCGGCGTCCATCTCCACCAGGTCGATGATACCCTTGAAGGTATCCTCGGAGCCAATGGGCAGCTGGATGGGCACGGCATTACACTTCAGCCGGTCGTGGATCATGTGGAGCACGTTGTAGAAATCGGCACCCATGATGTCCATCTTGTTGACGTAGATCATGCGGGGGACCTTGTAGTGGTCGGCCTGACGCCACACAGTCTCAGACTGGGGCTCCACGCCGCCCTTGGCGCACATGACGGTAACGGAGCCGTCCAGCACGCGCAGGGAGCGCTCCACCTCTACGGTGAAGTCCACGTGGCCCGGGGTGTCGATGATGTTGATACGGGTCTGGGGGAACTGCTGCTTGGACCCGGTCCAATAGCAGGTGGTGGCGGCGGAGGTGATGGTGATGCCGCGCTCCTGCTCCTGAGCCATCCAGTCCATGGTGGCGGTGCCGTCATGGGTCTCACCGATCTTGTAGTTCACGCCGGTGTAGTACAGGATACGCTCGGTGGTGGTGGTCTTGCCGGCGTCGATGTGAGCCATGATGCCAATGTTTCTGGTGTTCTCTAAGGTAACTTTCCTAGGCATACTCTAACTCCTTCTTACCAGCGATAGTGGGCGAAGGCCTTGTTGGACTCGGCCATCTTGTGGGTGTCCTCGCGCTTCTTGACGGCGGAACCCAGGTTGTTGGCGGCGTCCATGATCTCGCCGGCCAGGCGCTCCTTCATGGTCTTCTCGCTGCGGGCGCGGGAGTAGTTGGTCAGCCACCGCAGACCCAGGGTCTGCCGGCGCTCGGGCCGGACCTCGATGGGCACCTGATAGGTGGCGCCGCCCACACGGCGGGCCTTGACCTCCAGGGACGGCATGATGTTCTCCAGAGCGGTGGTGAACACGTCCAGGGGATCCTTGTCGGTCTTCTCCTTGATAATGTCGAAAGCTCCGTAGACCACCTTCTGGGCTACGCCCTTCTTACCGTCCAGCATGATGCTGTTGACCAGCTTGGTCACCAGGACGGAGTTGTACATGGGATCGGGCAGAACCTCCCGCTTGGGTACGTTTCCTCTTCTGGGCACTTTGCTTCCCTCCTTCATAGTATGATTTCATAGGTACTCGAAGGCGTTTAAAACGCCCCCGTGTAAGACAAGTGCCTGCTTGTCCAGTGCCCCACAGAAAACGCCCCTATCTATATAGGAAAGCGCTTTATGCAAGGACAACTGCCTTGCGCTTGACGCGCGTTAATTCATTGAGATGGTTGAGAAATAATTTCCGTGAAATTACTTCTTGCCGGCCTTGGGCCGCTTGGCGCCGTACTTGGAACGGGCCTGCATCCGGTTGGCAACGCCCTGGGCATCCAGAGTGCCGCGGATGATGTGGTAACGAACGCCGGGCAGGTCCTTGACACGGCCGCCGCGGATCATGACCACGGAGTGCTCCTGCAGGTTGTGGCCCACACCGGGAATATAAGCGGTAACCTCGTAGCCGTGGGTCAGACGCACACGGGCGATCTTCCGCAGGGCGGAGTTAGGCTTCTTCGGGGTGGAGGTACGCACCGCGGTGCACACACCTCTCTTCTGGGGAGAAGGCAGGTCGGTCTCACGGTTCTTCAGGGTGTTCAGGCCCTTCTGCATGGCGGGGGAGTTGGACTTGTAGGTCACGGCCTCCCGTCCCTTACGCACGAGCTGGTTAAACGTAGGCATGGTTTTCCTCCTTTCTATGATTCTGAGACTTATATTTTAACGGGATAATCAAAAATTATACCGTTAAAACCAACTTAGTGGAGCAGCGCAGCCACCGCGCTGCCCACGGCGATGCCGCAGGCGGTGCCCAGTTCCTTCATCTGGGCCACCCGTTCCACGGGGATCCCCTTTTCCACACACAGGGTCTCCACCGGGGCGGTCACTCTGGGGTCGGCGTCGCCCGCCAGGTAGACCCGGGCGGCTTTCCCTTCGTTGATGGCTCTTCTGGTCTGCTTGACGCCGACCACCTTTGGTCCTTGCTTCAGCGCCGTCAACATCAGGACGCCTCCTTCCGGTCTCTTGGGCCAAATCAGGAACTTTTCGTCTCCTTTGGGCCCTGGCAGGCACACCTGCGCAATTCCGGATTATATCATACCCCTACAGGGAAGTCAATCAGAAAATCACTGGATTTCCAAGGGGTTTCAACCCTTTTCCCGTCGGAATGCCGGAAGGGCGGCCCGCCTGTCAGCAGGCCGCCCTTCCGAGGGAGTTGGGAGGAAATCAGAAGGGCCCGTAGCCGATCTGGTTGGCAATGACAATGAGGGCGAAGCCCGCGGCGATGAGGCAGGCGTAGATCTTCCAGGCGAACTTGAACCAGTGGCCGTAGTCCATGCCGCACAGGGAGAGCTGCAGCAGAGCGGAGGTGGGCCAGAAGGTGTTGGTAAAGCCGTCGCCGTACTGATAGGCCAGCACCATGACCTGCTGGTTGATACCCAGCACTTGGCCCATAGGCTGGAGAATGGGCATCATGACCACGGCCTTGCCGGAGCCGGAACCCACGAAGAAGTTGAAGGCGGTGACGAAGATGTAGACCACCAGCAGGGTGATGACGGGGCTTTTGCCGTTGAGCACCCCGGCCATGGCGTTGATGATGGTGTCGGTGATGTTGCCCTCGGTGAGGATGACGGAGACCGCCCGGCTCAGGCCGATGACCATGGTGGGAGCCACCACACCGGCCATGCCCTTGCCGAACTCCACACAGGCGGTGTTCACATTGACCCGGGCCAGGATGACCGCCAGGATGGTGACAGGGAAGTAGCAGGCGGTAATCTCAGGCAGGCCCCAGGCCCACATGAGGGAGCCCACCACGGAGAACACGATGGTGGCCAGGAACGCCAGGATAATGACGATCCGGCCGGTGTTGAACTCCAGGCCCTCCTCGAACTCCATGGGGGCGGTCTGCTCCTGGAGGTAATTCTCCCCCATGACGCTGTTCTTGGGGTCCTTCTTGATCCTGATGCAGTAGCGCACCAGGAAGAACACGGCGATGAGGTAGAAGATCACCAGGCCCACCGCCCGGAACTCGATGCCGGAGTACATGGGCAGGCCCACCAGGGTTTGGGCCACGCCGGTGGTGTAGGGGTTGACCATGCCGCAGGTGAAGCCCACGGCGGTGGACAGCAGGATAATGGCCGTACCCACCATTTTGTCATAACCCAGGGTAATAAACAGGGAAATGATAATGGGATAGAAGGGGTAGAGGGCGTCCAGGTAGCCGATGACGCCCAGGGCGGTGAACAGGGTGAAGAACAGCAGCACCATCACCAGGCCCTTGCCTTTAGCCTTGCGGATGAGGGTCTGGATGCCGGCGGAAAAGGCGCCGGTGTACTGGATGATCTGGATGCAGCCGCTGATGAGGAGCACGGCGCCGATGATGTTGGAGCTCTCCACCACGCCCTGATGGATGGCGGTGAAGAAGCCCAGGAAGCCCACGGGGCTCTGCTCGGCGTAGGCAAAGCTGTTGGGGTCCACCACGCCGTCGGTGCGGACGTAACTGCCGGCGGGGACCAAATAGGTCATCACCGTGACCAGCAGCATCAGGATGAGGATGACCATGTACACATGGGGCATGCTGAAGCCTTTTTTCTGATCCCTCAGTGTTTTTCCCATAACGATTCTCCTTCTCTTGTCTCTTTGTTGGTGGTTTGGCGGAACGGATCAGCCCTTCGCCTTACTCTTGAGCCACTCCACAGCGCAGTTGGCCAGGACGGCGCTGCCCAGGGCAAAGGAACTCTCGTCCAGCACCATGTTGGGGTTGTGCAGGGGGTAGTTGTCAGGGCCGCCCGCCCCCATGAAAGCGTAGAAGCCGGGCACCAGCCGGGTCACGTGGCCAAAATCCTCGGCTCCCTTCATGGGAGGCGCAGGCTCCACGTTCTCTTCGCCCAGAATCTGGGCCACGTAGGGTACAATCTCCTCGGAGAAAGCCTTGTCGCACACGGTGCTGGGGGTCTTGAGCACCCGCACCGAGTAGGTCCCCCGCCAGGCGGCGATGTAGTGGTCCAGAACTTCCGGGATGCGCTCCAGCAGGTGGTCGTAGGCCTCGGGGCTCAGGGTGCGGAAGGACACCATGATCTCCGCCGTGTCGGGGATGATATTGGAGGCCCGGCCGCCGTTGAGGGCCCCCACCGTCAGGGTGGCGAAGGCCTCCGGGTCCACCTCCCGGGGGATGAGCATGTTCAGGGCGGAGGTGACCTGGGTGGCAATGTTTACCGGGTCGATGGTCTTTTGGGGCTCGGAGGAGTGGCCCCCCTTGCCCTGGATGCTGACGATGAAGGTGGCCATGGCGCCGGAGGCCACCCCGGGGGAGTAGGTCAGCTTACCCACCTCCACCTGGGGCCCCACATGGAGGGCCATGGCCCCGTCCACCTTGGGGTTCTCCAGCAGGCCGTCCTCCACCATGGTGCGGGAACCATAGCCCATCTCCTCCCCGGGCTGGAACATGAGCTTCACGGTGCCGGGCAGCTCATCCTCCATGTCCTTCAGGATACGGGCCGCCCCCAGCAGCATGGCGGCATGGGCATCGTGGCCGCACATGTGGGCGGTATTGCCCTTGGCGGCAAAATCCAGGCCGGTGGTCTCCTCCATGGGCAGGCCGTCCATGTCGGCCCGCAGCAGGATGCAGGGCCCCTCCCCCTTGCCGATAAGGCCCACCACACCGGTGGAGGTGGGGGCGTCGGGATAGCCCGCGAACACCATCTTCTCCCGGTCCTCCTGGGAGTGGACGCCGCAGTCCCGGCACGGAATGCCCATCTCCTTCAGCTGCTCCTTCACATACTCGGCGGTCTTGGGGGTGTATACCCCCACCTCCGGGATCTGATGGAGGCACCGCCGGTGGGCGATGATCTGCTCCTGGATGGCTTTGGCCTTTTCCAGCATCTGGTTCATAGAAATACGCTCCTTCCTATGGTTCGCGGGGCTGCCCCCGTCAGGCGTGATACACAGCAATCCCGTTGAGCACGGTCTCCAGCACCTTCACCTGGGGGAAGGTCACGGGATCAATGGCGAACAGGTCCTGGTCCAGCACCACCAGATCGGCCTGGCGGCCCAGCTCCAGGGTACCCCGCACCTCCTCGTCCCGGCTGGGCCAGGCGGCGTCGGAGGTGAACAGGCGCACCGCCTGCTCCACCGTCAGGGCCTGCTCCGGCAGGTAGGTCTTGTCCCCCGCCCGGTTCTGCCGGGTGATGGCGGCGCGCATATTGTCCAGCACGTCGAAGGGCTCTACCGGGCAGTCGGAGCCACCGCTGACGTGAAGGCCCAGGTCCTCCATAGCCTTCCAGTTGTAGCAGTCCTTGGCGTGTTCCTCCCCCACCCGCTGGGCGATGATGTTCATATCGGCGTCGATGAAGATGGGCTGGATGTAGGCCTGGAGCCCCAGGGCCTTCATCCGCTCCAGCAGGGCCTGGGTGGTGGTCTGTGCGTGGACAATGCCGTGGCGGTGCTCCGGCCAGGGGTTGGCCTGTTCCGCCTCCTCCACCGCGTCGCACACCTTTTTCAGGGCCAGATCTCCAATGGCATGGACCGCCACATCCATGTGGGCGTCGTGGGCGGCCTGCACCCGGCGGAGCAGCTCCTCCTCGGTGTAGATGGGGATGCCGTGGTTGTCCCGGTCGTCCACATAGCCGTCCACCATCTCGGCGGACTTGGCCCCCAGGGAGCCGTCCTGGAGCAGCTTGCGGGGACCGGTGCGGAAGAGGCTGCACCGGTCGGCGGGATCGCTGCGCACCCCTTTGAGCCGTTCAAAGTCCTCCGGTTCCACCAGACACTGCTCATACACCCGCACGGTAAGGGCCATATCGGCCTCCATTTCCCGGAAAATGCCGATGAGGCGGATGGGGTCCATGCCGGCGATGGCCATCAGGTCGTCGGAGTGGATGCAGGTGACGCCGGCGGCGTTGAGGGCCTGCTGGCCCTCGGTGATGAGCTGACGCACATAGGCGTCGTCGGCCTGGGGCAGCACGTCCATGTACAACCGGGCGGCGTTCTCCCGGAGGATGCCGTTTTCAAAGTCCACCAGGGCCATCACCTCCGGGTCCACGTCCTTCAAGGCCCGGATGCGCTCCAGCATCACCGAGTTGCAGGCGGCGATGTGGATGCAGGTACGCAGCATACACACCGGGATTTCCGTGGAAATCCGGTCCATGTCCGCCCGGGTCAGCAGCCGCCCCTCCTCCATGGTCTCCTGGTTCCAGCCCATGCCGATGAGGTAGTCCGGGTGCTCCGCCTCAATCCTGGCCTTACAGCGGTCTACCACCTGGTCGATGGTTTTAACCCCGAAGAGGGGCACGTTCCGGCGGAACATGGCGTAGTGGAGCAGGTGCATGTGGGTGTCGTTGAAGCCGGGCAGCACCATGGCCCCGCCCAGGTCTATGGTCTGATCCCAGCTCTGGGCCAGACCCTCCCGGCTGGTACCCAGAAAGACGATCTTGCCTTCCTCGGTGCCGATGGCCTCATAGCGGGCCATGGCGCTGTCCATGGAGGTCACAATGCCGTTGTAACGCAGGACCCTCATATCCATCTCCCTTTCCTCGTTTGTTTGGTTTGTCTAAATTGAGGTGCAAAGGCCGTGCCAACCTGCCCAGCATCCACAAGAAAGCGCCAGACCGCTTGTGGCACAAGGGCCGGAGGGCTCCGGTTCCCTGCGCGGGCGCGGTCTGGCGCACACACCTGCCTCCAAAGGGAGGCAAAATATTTTGCATTGCAAAATTTTTTACAGCAAAAATTTTTGCACCTTGTACTTCAGGTTCTGCCGGGAAATCCCCAGCAGCCGGGCGGCCTGGGACAGGGAGGTGGACTGCTCCAGAGCCTGGCGCACCAGCTCCCGCTCGTACCGCTCCACCGCCTGGGGCAGGGAAAAGCCCTCCTCCAGCTGAACCGGCTCCAGGCTGTCCTCCGCCTGCCGGAGGGGCAGCCTCAGCCGCTCCTCCAGATACTCCGCCGTCAGCAAACCGGAGCGGGAGGCGGAGAAGGCCCCCTCCACCACATTTTGCAGCTCCCGCACATTGCCCGGCCAGTCGTATTCCTCCATCCGCCGGAGGGCCAGATCGCTGATCCCCTCGATATGCCGGTCCATGGAACGGTTGAACCGGTCCAGGAAGAACCGGGCCAGCAAGGGGATGTCCCCCGGCCGCTCCCGCAGGGGGGGCAGGGTGAGGCGCACCACGCCCAGGCGGTAATACAAATCCTCCCGCATCCGCTTTTCCCGGATGAGCTTGGCAGGCTCCTCGTTCACCGCCGCCACGATGCGCACGTCAAAGGGGATGTCCCGGCTACCCCCAAGCCGGCGCACCTTCTTCTCCTCCAATACCTTTAATAATTTGGCCTGGAGATTGATCTCCATGGAGTTGATTTCGTCCAGGAAGAGGGTGCCTCCGTCGGCCTCCTCCAGCAGGCCCTTCCGGGTGAGGGCCCCGGTGTAGCACCCTTTCTCCGTGCCGAAAAACAGGCTCTCCAGCAGGTTGGCCGGGATAGCGGCGCAGTTCTGGGACACGAAGGGCTTGTCCGCCCGGCGGCCCTCGCTGTGGAGGGATTCGGCCACCAGCTCCTTGCCGGTGCCGGTCTCCCCGTAGATGAGCACAGTGGAGTCCAGTTTGGCCGCGTCCCGAATGCGGGCCTTCAGGGCCAGCATGGCTGGGTCCTGGGTAATGATCCGGTCCAGGGTGGACACCCCCATCTCCCCCCGGATGATCCGCTGGCCGATGACGTGGAACTTGGAGGAGTCCATCACCCCCACCACCTGATCATCCACCACAATGGGCAGAGTGGTGGACTCCAGCAGCACCCGCTCCCCCCGGCGGTTGTTGATGTCCTGCAATACGTTGAAGGTAGGCTTCCCCGTTTTCAGGGCCTGGAGAATGGTGCTGCTCTCCTCGTCCAGCTCGGGGTAGAGGTCAAAGATATGCTTGCCCACGGTCTCGCCAGACTGCCACAGCTTGTCCACAAAGATCCGCTGGAACTCCACAATACCGTCCTTGTTGGCCAGCAGCACTCCGTCGGTGTCCTCGCATACCCGGATCACCTCGCCCAGCTGCTCCAGAAAGGGCTTCCACATTCCTAATCCCCCCTGATAAAGAAAAAAATCTGGATTGCTCCAGATTTTCGCGCGGTTATGGTTGACTTTCACAGGATTGGCATGGTATACTTAAACGCTCTTATTTTCTGAACTGCGCCTAGCATCCCATTGTTACGCTTGCCTTAGCTTAACACAGGACGCCCCAAAGCGCAAGAGGAAATCAGTATATTTTATCAACGCGGCCGGGTGTTCGTGCTCGGCCGTTCCCGCCCCAATTTGTATGTTTTGACGGAAAGCAGCAGGCCGAATCGGGGCCGCTCCCCTGTGGGAGCTGCTCCAGACATTGAAATCGAGGTGTTTTTTCTACGATGGTCAAGGACGTCTACTTTGGCAAGACCCTCCGCAAGAGCTTTGCCCGCCATGAGGAGATCCTGCAGATGCCCAACCTGCTGGAGGTACAGAAGAACTCCTACCAGTGGTTCCTGGACACGGGACTGCGGGAGGTCTTTAAGGATGTGGCCTCCATCACCGACTACGCCGGCAACCTGGAGCTGAGCTTCATCGACTACTCCATGGATGAGCCCCCCAAGTACTCCGTGGAGGAGTGCAAGGCCCGGGACGCCACCTATGCCGCTCCCATTAAGGTGTGGGTGCGTCTGCGCAACAAAGAGACCGACGAGATGAAGGAGCAGGAGATCTTCATGGGGGACTTCCCCCTGATGACCAAGGCCGGCACCTTTGTCATCAACGGCGCCGAGCGTGTCATCGTCTCCCAGATCGTCCGCTCCCCCGGCATCTACTACTCCCGCACCGAGGACAAGACGGGCAACGTGGTGTACGCCACCACCGTCATCCCCTACCGGGGCGCCTGGCTGGAGTATGAGACCGATCTCTCCGACATCTTCTATGTCCGCATTGACAAGAACCGCAAGCTGCCCATCACCTGTCTGATCCGGGCGGTGGGCCCCAAGACCGACCCCGAGATCCTGGAACTCTTCGGCAACGATCCCCGCATTGTGGCCACCCTGGAGAAGGACGCCTGCAAGACCTATGAGGAGGCCCTGCTGGAGATCTACCGCAAGCTGCGCCCCGGCGAGCCTCCCACGGTGGACTCCGCCGAGAGCCTGCTCAACGCTCTCTTCTTCGACCCCCGCCGGTATGATCTGTCCGCCGTGGGCCGGTACAAGTTCAACAAGAAGCTGTCCATCTGGACCCGCCTGTCCGGCCAGACCCTGGCCATGCCGGTGGTGGACCCCATGACCGGCGAGCTGCTGGCCGAGCCCGGCGAGATCCTCACCCGGGAGCGGGCCATGGAGCTGGACGCCAAGGGCGTCAACGAGGCCGTGCTGGACCTGGACGGGGTGCAGGTGAAGGTGTTCTCCAACCACATGGTGGACATGAAGAATTTTGTGGACTTCGACCCCGCCGAGTGCGGCGTCACCGAAAAAGTCCGCTTCACCGTTCTCCAGGAGCTGCTGGCCAACTATTCCGGCGAGGAGCTGAAGGACGCCGTCAAGGAGCGCATTGACGATCTCATCCCCAAGCACATCATTGTGGATGACATCATGGCCTCCATCAACTACCTCAACTGCCTGGCCAACGGGGTGGGCAACGCCGACGACATCGACCACCTGGGCAACCGCCGCCTGCGCTGCGTGGGCGAGCTGCTCCAGAACCAGTTCCGCATCGGCTTCTCCCGGATGGAGCGGGTGATCCGGGAGCGCATGACCATCCAGGACCTGGATATCGTCACCCCCCAGTCCCTCATCAACATCCGGCCCGTCACCGCCGCCATCAAGGAGTTCTTCGGCTCCTCTCCCCTGAGCCAGTTCATGGATCAGACCAACCCCCTGGCCGAGCTGACCCACAAGCGCCGTATGTCCGCCCTGGGCCCCGGCGGCCTGTCCCGTGACCGGGCCTCCTTCGATGTGCGAGACGTCCACTATTCCCACTATGGCCGCCTGTGCCCCATCGAGACCCCCGAAGGTCCCAACATCGGCCTGATCTCCTATATGGCCTCCTATGCCCGCATCAACCGGTACGGCTTCATTGAGGCCCCCTACCGGAAGGTGGATAAGGCCACCGGCTTTGTCACCGACCAGGTGGAGTATATGACCGCCGACATGGAGGACGAGTTCACCATCGCCCAGGCCACCGAGCCTCTGGATGAGAACGGCTGCCTGAAAAACGCCCGTATCACCTGCCGCCACCGCAACGAGATCATCGACGTGGACCGGGACCAGGTGGATTATATCGACGTGTCCCCCAAGATGATGTTCTCCATCGCCACCGCCCAGATCCCCTTCCTGGAGAACGACGACGCCAACCGAGCCCTGATGGGCGCCAACATGCAGCGGCAGGCCGTGCCCCTGCTCACCACCGAGGCCCCCATCGTGGCCACCGGCCAGGAGCACAAGAACTGCGTGGACTCCGAGGTGGCCATCCTGGCCGAGGAGGACGGCGTGGTGACCAAGGTGTCCGCCCAGTACGTCACCGTCCGGTACGACAGCGGCCGGGTGGAGGAGTATAAGCTCACCAAGTACCTGCGCTCCAACCACGGCACCTGCATCAACCAGCGGCCCATCGTCAACGCCGGCCAGCGGGTGGAAAAGGGCGAGGTCATCGTGGACGGCCCCTCCACCTCCAACGGCGAGATCGCCCTGGGCAAGAACATCCTCATGGGCTTCATGAC
>CASEOA010000037.1 GCA_949289455.1 uncultured Eubacteriales bacterium | reverse complement strand
CGGCGTTGGCCCAGTCGGCGGGCACGTCGAACTTCTTGTAAGCGGTGGCGCCGGCGTCGATGGCCTTGTGGTTCATGTCGACCACGTCCTGGCCCTTCTTCAGGTAGGAGTGGGTGGCGGCGTCCTTCATGTAGCCGATGGCCTCAGCCTCAGGCATGACCTTGGCCAGCTTGAAGAAGGCGGACTGCAGGATGGTGTTGGTACGCTTGCCCATGCCGATCTCGATGGCCAGGTCGATAGCGTTGATGGTGTAGACCTGGATGTTGTGCTCAGCGATGTAGCGCTTGGCCACGGCGGGCATGTGGTGATCCAGCTCCTCGTCGCTCCACTGGCAGTTGATGAGGAACACGCCGCCGTCCTTCACGTCGCGGACCATGGGGAAGCCCTTGACGATGTAGGCGGGCACATGGCAGGCCACGAAGTCGGCCTTGTTGATGTAGTAGGGGGCCCGGATGGGCTGATCACCGAAGCGCAGGTGGCTGATGGTCACGCCGCCGGTCTTCTTGGAGTCATACTGGAAGTAAGCCTGTACATACTTGTCGGTGTGGTCGCCGATGATCTTGATGGAGTTCTTGTTGGCGCCCACGGTACCGTCGCCGCCCAGGCCCCAGAACTTGCACTCGATGGTGCCGGGAGCCGCAGTGTTGGGGGAGGGCTTCTCCTCCAGGGAGGTGAAGGTCACGTCGTCCACGATGCCCACGGTGAACTGCCGCTTGGGGTTCTCCTTGGTGAGCTCCTCATACACGGCGAACACGTTGCTGGGCGGGGTGTCCTTGGAGCCCAGACCGTAGCGGCCGCCGATGATGGTGGCCTGACGGCCGGCGTTGGCAAAGGCGGTGACCACGTCCAGGTACAGAGGATCGCCCAGAGCGCCGGGCTCCTTGGTGCGGTCCAGGACGGCGATCTTGGTGGCGGTGGCGGGAATGGCCTCCAGCAGCTTGTCGGCGCGGAAGGGCCGGTACAGGCGGACCTTCACCAGGCCCACCTTCTCGCCGTGGGCGTTCAGGTAGTCGATGACTTCCTCGGCCACGTCGCAGATGGAGCCCATGGCGATGATGACGCGGTCGGCGTCGGGCGCGCCATAGTAGTTGAACAGCTGATAGTTGGTGCCCAGCTTGGCGTTGACCTTGCCCATGTACTCCTCGACGATGCCGGGCACGGCCTCGTAGTACTTGTTGGCGGCCTCACGGTGCTGGAAGAAGATGTCGCCGTTCTCGTGGGAACCGCGCATCACGGGGCGCTCGGGGTTCAGAGAGCGCTTGCGGAAGGCTTCCACGGCGTCCATGTCCACCATATCGGCCAGGTCGTCGTTGTCCCAGATGGCGATTTTCTGGATCTCGTGGGAGGTGCGGAAGCCGTCGAAGAAGTTGATAAAGGGAACGCGGCCCTTGATGGCGGCCAGGTGAGCCACGGCGCCCAGGTCCATGACCTCCTGGGGGTTGGACTCGCACAGCATGGCGAAGCCGGTCTGGCGGCAGGCCATGACGTCGGAGTGGTCGCCGAAGATGTTCAGGGCGTGGGTGGCCACGGTACGGGCGGACACGTGGAACACGCAGGGCATCAGCTCGCCGGCCAGCTTGTACATGTTGGGGATCATCAGCAGCAGGCCCTGAGAAGCGGTGTAGGTGGTGGTCAGGGCGCCGGCGGCCAGAGAGCCGTGAACGGTACCGGCGGCGCCGGCCTCAGACTGCATCTCTACCACGTTGACGGTGGTGCCGAAAATGTTTTTCCGGCCCTGAGCCGCCCACTGGTCCACATTGTCGGCCATGGGGCTGGAGGGGGTGATGGGGTAAATACCCGCTACCTCAGTAAACGCATAGGAGACGTGGGCAGCCGCGGTGTTACCGTCCATGGATTTCAGCTTTCTCGCCATTGAAACGATTCCTCCTTGTTTCGTTCTTCCAGGGCAATGGGAATCGGTCTCCGCCCGTGATCCGGGGGGCCGAGCCGGATTCCCATTACCCTGGCCGTTTTCCCAGCTTACCGGAAAGAAACTCCCGGAGCGCCTTCATTGTAACACCATCCAACCTGTTTGTAAATCAAATCTTACTTATCTTTTAAATTTTCTACTCATACGCAACTGCTGGAGATTGCCCTTCCTTTCCCCCCTTTTCCGCCGAAAAAATGCAGGCTATTAGTTTGGCATCAAAACCATTATACTAAACGGACCGGTATGGAATCTCTTCCATTTTTCCCTGTTGGTAACGATGTTTTCCCTCTTATCCCCTATGCACCTGCCTTTCTTTGTGGTATACTAACTTATTATGAGTTTTCGGGGCGGCTGCTCCGGAGAAAGGAGGGAGGGCCATGCTGCGGGAGATCCGCTCCCTGGGCCTGACGGGCATCTCGGGATACGAAGTGCGGGCGGAGTGCGACCTGTCCGGCGGCCTGCCCGCCTTTGAGATCGTGGGCCTGCCCGACGCGGCGGTGAAGGAGGCCCGGGACCGGGTGCGTTCGGCCATCAAAAACTGCGGCTTTTCCTTCCCCGTCTCCCGCATCACGGTGAACCTGGCCCCCGCCGACCGGAAAAAGGGGGGCACGGTGTATGACCTGCCCATTCTGGTGGGCATCCTCACCGCCGGGGAGCAGCTGCCCGCCCCCGGGCCGGACAGCGCCTTTGTGGGGGAGCTCTCCCTGTCGGGGAAGCTGCGGCCGGTGACCGGTATGCTGCCCATGGCCATGGCCGCCCGGCGTGCGGGGGTGACGGAGCTGTACGTCCCCGCCGGCTCCGCCGCCGAGGCCACCTTGGCGGGCGGGCTGACGGTGTACCCGGTGGAGAGCGTGACCCAGCTGGTGGCCCACCTGCGGCGGGAGGAGCCCATCCAGCCCGCCGCCCCCTGGACGCCCGGGGCCCGGGAGCCGGACTGCCCCGACTTTGCCGACGTGAAGGGGCAGGAGAACGGAAAGCGGGCCCTGGAGATTGCCGCCGCCGGAGGTCACAACATCGCCATGGTGGGCCCGCCCGGGTCGGGCAAGTCCATGCTGGCCCGGCGGCTGCCCTCCATCCTCCCCGACCTGACCATGCGGGAGGCCCTGGAGTGCACTGAGATCCACTCGGTGATGGGCCTGACCAGCGCCCAACACCCCCTGCTCACCCAGCGGCCCTTCCGGGCCCCCCACCACACCGTGTCCGCCATGGGCATGGCGGGGGGCGGCTCCAATCCCCGGCCGGGGGAGATCTCCCTGGCCCACAACGGGGTGCTCTTCCTGGACGAGACCCCGGAGTTCTCCAAGGAGGTGCTGGAGGTGCTCCGCCAGCCTTTGGAGGACGGCCAGGTCCAGATCAGCCGGGTGGCGGGCACCGCCGTGTTCCCCGCCCGGTTCATGCTGGTGTGCGCCATGAACCCCTGCAAGTGCGGCTGGTACGGCTACGGCCACCGGTGCCGCTGCTCGGAGCGGGAGGTGGACAAGTACATGAGCCGCCTGTCCGGTCCCCTGCTGGACCGGATCGACCTGTATGTGGAAGTGCCGCCCCTGGACTTCGACCAACTCTCCCGCCGCCCCCAGGCCGAGCCCTCCGCCGCCATCAAGGCCCGGGTGGACAGGGCCCGGGCCATCCAGACCGCCCGGTTCGGGCCCCACGGCCCCGACTGCAACGCCCACATGGGCCAGCGGGAGCTGGCGGCCTTCTGCGCCCTGGACGGGGCGGGAGAGGCCCTGGTAAAGGGGGCCTTCGACCGGCTGGGCCTTACCGCCCGCAGCTATGACCGGATTTTGCGGGTGGCCCGCACCATCGCCGACCTGGACGGGGCGGAGACCATCGGGGTGGACCACCTGGCCGAGGCCATCCAGTACCGGGAGAGCGGCCATCTGCGGCGGTAAACCGCAGAATGGGCCGGCGGGCGGATGATATCCGCCCCTGTGAAACTATAATACAAAGGAGACCGACCATTGAACGAGATCATTCTGCTGAAACTGGGGGAGCTGGTGCTCAAGGGGCTGAACCGGCGCACCTTTGAGGACCGGCTCATCGCCAACGCCCGCCGCCGTCTGCGTCCCTTTGGGGATTTCAAGGTGTACTCCAAGCAGTCCACCATGTATGTGGAGCCCAAGGACGATACCTGCAACCTGGACGGGGCCTGGGAGGCCATGACCAAGCTGTTCGGCGTGGTGGGGCTGAGCCGGGCCCGGGCCTGCGAGAAGGACGCCGACGCCATGCTCCAGACCGCCATCGCGTATCTGGGGGACAAGCTGGCCGCCGCCCGCACCTTCAAGGTGGAATCCAAGCGGGCGGACAAGAGCTTCCCCATGACCTCCATCCAGCTGTCCCAGTATGTGGGGGGCGAGCTGGACGAAAAATACCCCAATTTGAAGGTGGACGTACACCATCCCGAGCTGACGGTATATCTTGAGGTACGGGACTACGCCGCCTACGTCCACGCCGACCCGGAGCCGGGGGCCGGCGGCCTGCCCGTGGGGGTGGGCGGCCGGGCGGTGAGCCTGCTGTCCGGCGGCATCGACTCCCCGGTGGCCTCCTGGATGATGGCCAAGCGGGGGCTGGCCCTGGAGATGGTCCACTTCTTCTCCTACCCCTACACCTCCGAGGAGGCCAAGCAGAAGGTGCTGGATCTGGCCAAGCTGCTCACCCCCTGGTGCGGCCGGCTCACCGTCCATGTGGTGCCCTTCACCGCCATCCAGGAAGAGTTAAGGCGGAAGTGCCCCGAGGAGCTCTTCACCGTCCTCATGCGCCGGTTTATGATGCGCATTGCCGAGGGGGTGGCCACCCGGTGCGGCGCCGGGGCCATTGTCACCGGCGAGTGCCTGGGCCAGGTGGCCAGCCAGACCATGGAGGCCATGCGGGCCACCACCGCCGTGTGCTCCCTGCCCATCCTCCGCCCCGTGGTGGGCATGGACAAGGAGGAGATCGTCCGCATCGCCCGGAAGATCAACACCTTTGAGACCTCTATTTTGCCCTACGAGGACTGCTGCACCGTGTTCACCCCCCGCCACCCCCGGCTCCGCCCGGTGCTGGGAGAGCTGGAGGCCGCCGAGGCGGCCCTGGACATCGACGGTCTGGTGAAAGAGGCCCTGGACGGCATCCAGCGGGTGCAGGTCTGACGGAAACGGGCCGATGCGGGCATCCGCCCCTGCAAATACGCTGCGATCCCATCCGCCCGTTCCCCCATTTCAACAAAGGAAGTGCATCCCCATGTCTCATACCGCCGAACTGATCGCGGTGGGCACCGAACTATTGCTGGGCAACATCGCCAACACCGACGCCCAGATGCTCTCCCAGGGGCTGTCCGCCCTGGGCATCAACGTCTACTACCACACGGTGGTGGGGGACAACCCGGACCGGCTGCGCGCCGCCGTGGAGCTGGCCAAAACCCGGGCCGACATCCTCATCACCACCGGAGGCCTGGGCCCCACCTGCGACGATTTGACCAAAACCGTGCTGGCGGAGTGTTTTGGCAAGGCGCTGGTGTTCCACGCCCCCTCCGCCCGGCGGATCGAGGACTATTTCCGGCGGCTCCACCCCAACCGCCCCATGACCGACAACAACTACCAGCAGGCCATGCTGCCTGAGGGGTGCACCGTCCTGGACAACGACTGGGGCACCGCCCCCGGGGTGGCCTTTGAGGCGGAGGGCGTCCGGGTCATCATGCTCCCCGGCCCGCCCCGGGAGTGCCGGGCCATGTTCACCCACCGGGTGATCCCCTATTTAAAGGAGCTGGCCGACGGGGTCATCGTGTCCCGCACGTTGAAGCTGTTCGGCATCGGAGAATCCTCCATGGAGGCCCAGCTCCGGGAGAAGATGAACGCCATGACCAACCCCACCTTGGCCCCCTACGCCAAGGAGGGGGAGTGCGAGCTGCGGGTCACCGCCAAGGCCGCCGATGAGGGGGCCGCCCGCGCCCTCATCGACCCGGTGGTGGCCGACTTGCAGGCCCACTTCGGCCCCCTGGTGTACGGGGTGGATATCCCCAATCTGGAGCGGGCGGTGCTGGACGGGCTGAAGGCCAAGGGCCTCACCCTGGGCACTGCCGAGAGCTGCACCGGCGGTCTGGCCGCCAAGCGGTTCACCGACCTGCCCGGAGCCTCCGCCGCCTTCCGGGGCGGGGTGGTCAGCTACGCCACCGAAGTGAAGCACACGGTCCTGGGGGTGGACCAGGCCCTGCTGGACCAGTACGGCGCTGTATCCGAGCCGGTGGCCCGGGCCATGGCGGAAGGGGCCCGGCAGGTGCTGGGCTGCGATCTGGCCCTCTCCTTTACCGGGGTGGCAGGGCCCGACCCCGACGAGCGGAACAACCCGGTGGGGCTGGTGTTCATCGCCCTGGCCGCCCCGGAGGGCACCTGGGTGCGGCAGGTACACCTGTCCATGGGCCGGGAGCGCATCCGCCACATCGCCGTCAGCCACGGGTTTGACCTGGCACGGCGGTATCTGAACGGGCTGGAGCTGAAATAAGCAAAACGGAGTGTATTTTCCAAATTGGAAAATACACTCCGTTTTTATTTTGCGGTATGTCCCTGTCCCTGTTACGGGGTGAGGGGCGGTACGGCGGGCGGGTCTGGGACCCGCCCCTACGGCCACGTTACGCCCCGTCCTCTTCCCCGGCCACCGCCTGATAGGCGGCGGGGGGCTGGACGGCGGCGGGGTCGGTGAACACCAGCTCGAAGGTGGCGGCGTCCATATTCTCGTACTTGAGCAGGTAGTCGGCCACAAAATCCAGCTCCTTCCGCCGGGCGGAGAGGATTTCTCCGCACTTGCGGTAGGCCTGGTCGATGAGGCTCTTGATCTCCTGGTCGATGAGGGCGGCCACCTCTTCGGAGTAGTTCTTGGTCTGGGCCATGGAGCGGCCGATAAACACCTCGTCGTGGCCGGAGTCAAAGACCACGTTGCCCACCTTGTCGCTCATGCCGTAGCGGGTGACCATATTCCGGGCGATGGCGCTGGCCCGCTGGAGGTCGTTGCCCGCCCCGGTGGAGATGTCCCCCAGGGCCAGCTGCTCGGCGGCCCGGCCCCCCAGGCAGACGGCGATATGCTCAAAGAGCTGCCGCCGGGACTGGAAGGTCACGTCCTCCTTGGGCAGGGAGATGGTCATGCCGCCCGCCATACCCCGGGGGATAATGGTGATCTGATGCACCGGGTCCTGGGTCTCCAGGTCGTGGATCACAATGGCGTGGCCCGCCTCATGGAAGGCGGTCAGTTCCCGCTCCCGCTGGATGACGGTACGGCTCTTTTTCTCCGGCCCGGCGATGACCTTGATCACCGCCTCGTTGAGATCCTCCATGCCGATGAAGCGGTGGTTCCGCCGGGCGGCCAGCAGGGCGGCCTCGTTGGTCAGGTTCTCCAGGTCGGCCCCGGTGAAGCCGCCGGTGCCCCGGGCCAGCTCCGCCAGGGACACGTCGTCCCCCAGGGGCTTGTTGCGGGTGTGCACCTTCAAAATGGCCTCCCGGCCCTTGATGTCCGGGTAGCCTACATACACCTGCCGGTCAAACCGGCCGGGCCGCAGCAGGGCGGGGTCCAGGATATCCTGGCGGTTGGTGGCGGCCATGACCACCACCCCCACGTTGTTGCCGAACCCGTCCATCTCCACCAGCAGCTGGTTGAGGGTCTGCTCCCGCTCGTCGTGGCCGCCGCCCAGGCCCGCCCCTCTCTGGCGGCCCACGGCGTCGATCTCGTCGATGAACACGATGGCGGGGGCGTTCTTCTTGGCCTGGTCGAACAGGTCCCGGACCCGGGAGGCGCCCACGCCCACATAGAGCTCCACAAAGTCGGAGCCCGAGATAGACAGGAAGTGGACGCCCGCCTCTCCCGCCACCGCCTTGGCCAGCAGGGTCTTGCCGGTGCCCGGCGGGCCCACCAGCAGCACGCCCTTGGGGATGCGGGCTCCCAGGTCCAAAAACCGCCTGGGGTCTTTCAGAAACTCCACGATCTCCTGGAGCTCCCCCTTCTCCTCCTCGGCTCCGGCCACGTCGTCGAAGGTGACTTTTTTCTGCTCGTCGGCCCCGGTGCGGGTGCGGGCCCGGCCAAAGCGGGCGGTGCGCTCCACGCCGCCCCCCCGGCCCCCGGCCTGGCTCAGGAACATGAAGTACCACACCATGCCAAAGACCACGATAATGGCGATCCAGGGCAGATAGTTCATCCACACCGGCCATTCAAACCCGGCGGGGTAGTCATAGTCGGTGATGATGCCCTGGCGGAGCTGTTCGGTGATGAGGTCGTTGAAGTCGTTATAAAACCACTGGGGGTCCGCCACCTGATAGGTGACGGTGGTCTGGTTCCCCACGGGCTCTTTCAGCCGGAGGGTCACCGTCTTGTCCTCCAGGATCACCTGAGAGACCTGCTGCTCCTCCAGCAGACGGCGGACCTGGCCGTAGGTGACCCGGTCCTCCTGATCCATCCCGCCCCGGAGCACGAAAATGGACAGGATCAGCAGAATGGCAATGAGCAGGTAAAAGCCCACATCCCGCAGGATTCCGTTGCGTTTCAAAGGGTGGACACGTCCTTTCCCGATAGAATTTGACGGCTCAGCCGCCGTAGACCGCAGGCTTCAGCACCCCGATATAGGGCAGGTTGCGGTATTTTTCGGCGTAATCCAGGCCGTAGCCCACCACAAAGTAGTCGGGGATGGAGAAGCCGGAGTAGTTGACCTCCACTTCCTTCACCCGGCGGGAGGGCTTATCCAGCAGGGTGCACAGCCGCACGGAGGCGGGGCGTCTGGCCCGGAGGATCTGGAGCAGGTAGCTCAGGGTGTTCCCGCTGTCCAGAATATCCTCCACCACGATCAGGTCCTTCCCCTCGATCTGCTCGGACAGGTCCTTGATGATCTTCACCTGGCCGGAGCTGGAGGCCCCCATCCCATAGGAGGATACCGCCATAAAATCCACCGTGCAGGGCACATGGATCTGGCGCACCAGGTCGGCCATGAACACAAAGGAGCCCCGGAGCACGCTGATGAGCAACGGCTCCTTCCCGGCGTAGTCCGCGTCGATCTGGGCGGCAATCTCCGCCACCCGCTGTTTCAGCTCTTCCTCGGAGAAGAGGACCCGCTCCACGTCTTGATCCAGCATGTATGCCATCGTATTCATTCCCTTTCCTTCCAAAATCGCACTTCCAGAGCGGGCTGTCCGGGGGAGGCCAGCCGGTCCCGGTGGGGGCCCAGGCCGGCCACCGCCAGCACGCCCCCCTCATCCGCCAGCACCGGCAGCAGGTCCCGGTCCCGCCGGGGAATTTTTTGTTCAATCATCCACTTTTTTACCGTCTTGGTGTCCCGGCCCGGCAGGGCCAGCTCATCCCCCGTCCGCCGGGGCCGCAGGGTCAGCTCCCCCGCCAGCCCCTCCAGGGCCAGGTACCAGGCCCCGGGCTGCCGGTCCTCCGGCGGGGGGCAGGTCACCCGCCGGCAGGCACACCGCCAAGGGGTGCCCGCCGGGGCGGTCTCCCCCTCCAGATTCAGCGGGGTGGGGGTAAGGGCCGGGGCCTCCTTCTGTGTGGTAATGAGCAGCTCCTTGTACACCCGCTGGGCCAGCCTGCCGTTTGGCAGGAAGGCCACCGCCGAGGGGTCCTCCCCCCGGGCCAGGTCCACCACCGCCTTCAGATGGGCGGCGGAGCAGTCGGTGTTGCCATCCCCCGTCAGCTCCAGCAGCCGCCGGGCCGCCCGGGGGGCAATGGCGGCGGGGAGTTCGGCAATGTATCTGGCCTCGATGACCAGGTCGTCCTCCGCCCAACGGGCGTGGCGGCAGGCCAGGGCGGCCTGGGCGTTGAGGTAGTCGTTGTCCGCCCGCAGCCAGCCCATGGTCTCGGCCGAGCGCTGGGTGACCTTGGGGTTGAGCTGCCGCAGCACCGGCACCACCTGGCTGCGCAGCTTGTTGCGGGCGTAGCCCTCGTCGGTGTTGGTGCTGTCCTCCACATGGGGAATGTGGTATTCCTCCAGATAGGCCTCGATGTCCGCCCGGGGGGTGGTGAGCAGAGGGCGGACGATGGCCTCCCGCCGGGGCGGGATGCCCGCCAGGCCGTGGAGCCCCGCCCCGCGGGTCAGGTGGAGCAGCAGGGTCTCCAGGTTGTCGTCGGCGTTGTGGGCGGTGGCGATGCGGGTGCAGCCCAGCTCCTCCGCCGTCCGGCGGAGAAAGGCGTAGCGCAGCTGGCGGGCGGTCTCCTCCACCCCCTGGCCCAGGGCTCTGGCCTCCCCCGCCACATCCCCCTCCCCAACGGTGCAGGGGATCTGGTGTTCCTCGCACCAGCGTGAGACAAAGGCGGCGTCCCGCTGGGACTCCTCCCCCCGCAGGTGGTGGTTGTAGTGGGCGGCGCACACCGTAAAGCCCCCCTCCTCCGCCAGGGCGCGGAGGACGTGGAGCAGGCACATGGAGTCCGCCCCGCCGGACAGGGCGCACAGCACCCGCCCGCCCCGGGGCAGCATATCGTATTCGGTTGCCAGGGCTTGGACGGTTTCCAGCATGGTACTGCGCTCCTGTCGTATCATACGTAGGGGGCGGCGTCCCCGCCGGCCCCTACGCCGGTTTAATATTCACTGTGCCGCCGGTCGATGGACGAGAAGGTGGTGTACTCGGGGAGCCATTGCAGCTCCACGGTGCCCGTCTCGCCGTGGCGGTTTTTGGCAATGATGCACTCGGCCAGGTTGTGGTTTTCGCTGTCCTCATTATAATAGTCGTCCCGGTAGAGGAACATGACGATGTCGGCGTCCTGTTCGATGGCCCCCGACTCTCTCAAATCGGAGAGCATGGGCCGCTTGTTCTGGCGGCTCTCCGGGCCGCGGGACAGCTGGGACAGGCAGACCACCGGCACGTTGAGCTCCTTGGCCATGATCTTCAGGGCCCGGGAGATGTCGGAGACGATCTGCTGCCGGTTGTCGCTGGAGCGCTGGGGCCCGCCGGCGGAGGTCATGAGCTGGAGGTAGTCTATGACCACCAATCCCAGATTATCCACCCGGCGGCACTTGGCGTTCATGTCGGCCACCGACAGGGAGGGGTTGTCGTCAATGAGGATCTGGGTCTGGTTGAGGGCGGCGGAGGCGGCGGCAATTTTGGACCAGTCCTCCTCCCCCAGCTTGCCGGTGACCAGCTTTTTGTTGTCCACAAAGGCCTCGCCGGAGATGAGGCGCATGGCCAGCTGCTCCCGGCTCATCTCCAGGGAGAAGAACACCACCGTCTTGCCGGAGAACTTCCCGGCGTGGAGGAGCATATTCAGGGCAAAGGAGGTCTTGCCCATGCCGGGCCGGGCGGCCAGCAGGATCAGGTCGGACTTGTTCAGGCCGGAGATGGCCATATCCACGTCGGGCAGGCCGGTGGACAGGCCGGGCACCGCCGCGTCGCTCTGGGCCAGCTCGTTGAGCCGCTCGTACACGTTGAGGATCACGCTGGAGATGTGGGTCAGGCCCTGGAAGGCCCGCCCCTCCCGGATGGCGTAGATCCGCTGCTCGGCGATGTCCAGCACCTTTCGGGCGGTCTCGGTGCCCTCCTGCACCAGGCCGGTGAGCTCCCCCGCCGTCTCGGCGATCCGGCGGAGCAGGGCCTTGTCCTTCACAATATCCATGTATTCCTGGATATTGGCGGTGGTGGGGGTGATCTCCATGAGCTGGAGAATATAGTTCCGGGAGGTGTTCTCGTCGTACACCCCCCGCTGGCGCATCTGCTCCAGCACCGTCACCGGGTCGATGGTGAGGGAGAAGTTGAACATGGAGTAGATGGTCTCGTAGATCTCCCGGTTGGTGCGCAGGTAGAAGTCCTCCGGCTTCAGCTCCTCAATGACCTGAGGGGCGCACCGGGCGTCGATGAGCATGGCCCCCAGCACGCTCTGCTCGGCCTCCACACTGTGGGGCATCTGCCGCAGCAGCAGTTCTTCTTCGGTTGCCATGTTCCTTCACCTCCCCTGGATGAGCTTCCCCCCTCAGGGGGAAAGCTGTCGAGCAAAGCGCGACTGATGAGGGGGCGACAGATACATCCGCCCCCTCATCCGGCCTTTCAGGCCACCTTCCCCCCTGAGGGGGGAAGGTCCGGTTTACTGCTCGGCTACAACCACCTTCAAGGTGCCGGTGATCTCGTAGCCCAGCTTCACCTTCAGCTCATAGGTGCCGAAGGCCTTGATGGGCTCGTCCTGGACCAGCTTGGTCTTTTGGACGGTAATACCGTGCTGGGCGGCCAGGGCGTCGGCGATCTCCTTGGTGGTCACCGCGCCGAAGAGCCGGCCTCCGTTGCCCGCCTTGGCCACCACCTTCACCGACAGGCCCTTCAGCTTGTCGGCGGTGGCCTGGGCCTCCGCCTTCTCGGCGGCCTGCTGGGCCTTTTTCGCCTTCTCCTGCATCTTCATGGTGTTGATGTTCTCCGCCGTGGCGGGCACCGCCAGCTTGCGGGGCAGGAGGAAATTGCGGGCATAGCCGTCGCTGGCCTCGATGAGCTGGCCCTTCTTGCCCTGTCCCTTCACGTCCTGCTGCAAAATTACCTT